>JAZRNP010000001.1:0-4948 GCA_045648225.1 Victivallaceae bacterium
CACAGAACGACATGGCTACGATCCGACTTGGTTCAGTTTTGACGAATGGGGCGGTACCGAAAGTGTCGTGTGGCATATCGCCAGACAGCAGAAAGCACAGGGACTTATCCCGGAGATCCTCTGCACTGCTGCACTGGATAAAGCCGGGACTGAGTGCATTGATGGAATCACCATCCGCCGTTTCCCCTATTTTTATCCGTATTTTCCCATGCCCGGAAAAGACAAACTGGCTTTGGACAAAAAGGGCGGCAATCCCTTTTCTCCGCTGTTGATGAAAACTTTGAAAAGCGGCAATTTTGATATCTTCCATATCCACGCCGGAGCAAGATTGGCTAATTCGGCAATAAAACTGGGCAGAAAACTTTCCATCCCGAGCATAATGACGTTGCATGGTGGAGCGTGTGCCATCCCGGATCAGGAGATGCAGCTTATGCTCAAGCCGCTGAAAAACAAATTCAGTTACGGCGGCATCATCGACCGGATATGTTCTTTGCGTCAGGCTCCGGAGAGTCAGGCGGACATACTTCTGGCTCTGAGCAAAGAGGAGGCTGCAAAACTGCAGAGCCGCTATCCGGGGAAACGGGTCGAACTTTTTCCCAACGGCATATTGCACCGCGATTTGCCGGATGCCGGGGATTTCAGACATAAACACGGTATCCCGGAAGATAAGAAAGTAATTCTCTGTATCTCCCGGATCGATTATCAGAAAAATCAGAAAATTCTGCTGGAAATCATCAAACATCATCCCGATACTCACTTGCTGCTCATCGGTCCGGTAACGGCGCAATGGTATTGTCAGGAGATCGTGGAGGAAGCCGTAACTTTTAAGCTGCAAGAGCGTTTGACAGTTATTCCCGGATTGGCCCCGGACAGCGTTGAACTGCTGCAGGCATTGAAAACTGCGCACTGTTTTATCCTGCCCTCCCGCCACGAACCATTCGGCATTGCCGCTTTGGAAGCTCTGGATGCTCAAGTGCCGCTGATCGCATCTGCGGTCGGCGGGTTGCGGGATTTCCTATGTGATGAAAAAAATGCACTGCTCTTTGTGGATAACGATGTGGAATCATTGCTCAATGCCTATGATAAATTGGAAAAATTCCGCTCCGTGACCGTTGCCGGAGGCATCGAAACTGCTTCGGTTTACAATTGGCAGAATATTGCTGCAAAATTGAGTGAGATTTACCGGAGTCTGTTATGAAAAATATTGTTTATATCGGTAAATACAACGGCATTATCGGCGGCATCGAACGCTATATGCAAAAGAGTGCTGAACTTCTGCGGAGCAATGGTTTTGCCGTACACTGTTTTTATACTGAAAAGGGTGGCAAAGATCAGGAATCTTTTGCGGCGGCGTTTGATTCGGTGACAGAATTTTCTCCGGAAAATTGGCTGCTGCAAAGTGCGGATATGGTCATCATCCACAATATCATCCCTCCGGAATATCTGCCGATGCTTCCGGAAAACAAAACCTGGTTCTTTGCTCACGACCACAATATTTACTGCCAACGGCACCATTATTACACTCCGATCGGCAGAATAAATTGTCACCGTAAATATAGTAAATTCATCTGCAAGCTCTGTTCTCTGGGACGCAATGAAGCTCCGCCGCTTGAAGCATACCGGAAACTTCCGGCACTGGTGCTGTCGGATTTCATGGCAGATAATCTGTGTAAAAACGGCTTTGAAAAAGTGGTCAAACTTCCTGCTTTTATCAAAACTGTCGAAAGAAAACACTCCTTTGACGGTATTTTACGGATACTTTTCCTCGGACAGCTCATCCGGGGCAAAGGGGCGGACTTGATGCTGAAAACCCTCGCCGGACTGGACATCCCGTTTGAATGTACCATCGCCGGGGACGGCAACGACCGGCCAATGCTGGAACAGATGGTCGCCAAATATAAACTTCAGAAAAAGGTCCGCTTTACCGGATTTGTCAGCGATACGGAAAGCTTGTGGGAAAATTGTGATGTCTTCTTCCTGCCCATACGCTGGCAGGAACCTTTCGGGCTGGTCGGTTTGGAGGCGGCAGCTCATGGCGTGCCGGTGATCGCCTTTGATCTCGGCGGCGTCCGGGAATATCTGATCGGCGGCGGCGGCATACTGGTTCCGGAAAAAGACATTGCCGGAACCGCAAAAGCATTGACCGATTATTATTTGGATCCGGAGCGGTTGTCCCGCGATGGAGAAAACGGTTTGCGGGTTGCCAAAAATAAGTTTTCAGAGGAAAAATTTGTGGAAAAATTCAGTTCGCTGACGGAGGTGCTGCAATGAAAATATTACTTTCAGCGATTCCGTTTGATAATGGAAAATCCGGAATTTCCGTCTATATCCGCGAGGTGGTCAATGCCCTTGAACAATCCGGGCATGATCTGACTTTGATTGTGGAAGATGACGGAGCCGGAGAGTTTGAACGCTTCGAACTTATCAGGATCAAAAAGCGTAATGCGCTTTTTTCCATGCTTTACAGCTTGTTCATCCTGCCGTGGCGCATCAACTGGAAAAAATTTGATTTCTGCATAATGCTTGCCGCCAACCGGAGAGTATTCTGTCGCTATCCGATATTCACCATCGCCGTGGTGCACGATCTTTCGCAGTATCATGTGCCGGTTAAGTATGACAAATTCCGGATGTTCTACATCAAAAAAGTTTTGCCGCACTATGTCCGCAAGGCGCAACGCATCGTTGCCATCAGCCGATCCACCCGGGACGATCTGGTGAAATACTGGCACATTCCGGAGGAAAAAATCTCCGTCGTTTACAACGGATTTACTCCGCCGGCAAAGGTCGAAGTTGAAAAAAAGAGGCAGATCCTCTACATTTCCCGCATTGAACACCCCGGGAAAAACCATTTGAATCTGCTCAAGGCCTTTGAACTTCTCCCGAAAAATTTGCGCAATGACTACACTCTCGTCATGCCGGGAGCCGCGTGGAACGGGGCGGAAACGGTCTTTGAATATGCCAAAAATTCTCCGTGTGCCGACCACTTCAAATTCACCGGTTTCGTGGATTTTGCCAAACTTCCTGAGCTGTACGCAGAAAGTACCATGTACATATTCCCGTCGCATTTTGAAGGGTTCGGATTATCTTTGCTTGAGGCCATGCACGCCGGAATTCCCTGCGGCTGTTCCAACAACTCTTCGCTCGGAGAACTTGGCAAGGATGCCGCCTGCCTGTTTGATCCGTCATCGGTTGAGGAAATTGCCAGGAGTATGGAAAAAATTCTCTCCGACCCGGATTATCAGCAGGAGTTGTCCGCCAGAGGCCGGGAAAAAGCTGCCCGGTTCAGCTGGCAGAAAACGGCTGAAGGTTTGCTGGAAATCTATCACAACCGCACCGCAACGGTGCTGGGAGTGCCGTTTTTTTCCGGAACTATGAATGAAGCATTGCAGAAAATATCCGATCTTGTTGCAAGCAAAACATCTAATCATGTCGCTTTTATCAATGCCCATTGTCTCAATCTTGCATACAAAGACCTTGCATATCAACAGGTTTTAAAAGAGTGCCCGGCGGTTTTTGCCGATGGTATCGGTGCAAAGATCGGAGCTTCCATGCTTGGCTTCAAGGTCGAGGAAAATGTGAATGGCACCGATATGTTTCCGCTTCTGGCGCAAATGCCTTTCCGCATCTATCTGTTCGGCGGCTCTCCGGAGGTGGCAAAGAGTGCATTGGAAAAGGCCCGGGCCATCGGCGGCAAAGCTGAATTCGTCGGCAGTGCGGATGGATTTTTTAAAGAAAAAAGCGAAGCACAGCTGTTTGCTGAACTCTCCGAATTGAAACCGGATCTGCTTCTGGTCGCCATGGGAGTTCCCCGGCAGGAGATGTGGATACATGAAAATCTCTCCCGGCTCCCCGGATGCACAGCGATCGGTGTCGGCGGATTGCTGGATTTTGTTTCCGAACGTATCCCCCGGGCACCGTTGTGGATGCGTAAGACCAATATTGAATGGTGTTTCCGGCTCTACTGTGAGCCCAGAAGATTATTTAAACGTTATATCATTGGCAATCCTTTGTTTATCGCAAGGGTTTTCCAAAACAAATTATGGAGGAGAAAATGAAAAGAATCTGTTACTGCCTGAGTGCTGCCATTGCCGCTGTTGTGCTGATCAGCGGATGTTCTTCAACTTCGCCCTACGAATATGGAACCAATTGGCTGATCCGGGAAAATGACATTCCGCAGTACTATTCAAAATTCGATCTGTTCTACATCGGCAAAGCTCCGGCCGGATATGGTGATACGCACGATATTCAGTTCAATTGGACCAAGACTCATACCAATGATATTTTTGGTCGCGGAGTCCGGGTTTTTGCTCCGGAGATCCAGAAGCCGGATGTGCAGAATATAACGGATGCATTGAAGTTTTATCTTGAAAATTTCCACGAACCCGGACATCCCTTTGTCCTGCTTGCCGAAGGAAAAGCTGCCGATCTGCTTTATCAGGCGATGCAGAAAGTCAGCGGAATCACCGTGAAGAATGGCTTTATCGCCGCTTATCTGCCGGATATGAAACCCAAAACTGCTGCGGCGATCGCAGAGGATTTTTACTGGGAAAATATAAAGGCTGCTGCCAAAGCTGATGATTACGGCGTGATCGTCAGTTGGACCAGTTGCATCAATAATGAGAAAATGGAGGGGATACCTGCTCCTCAATCGGTTTACAATATCAATCCGTTGAATTGGAAAACGGACAATACCCCCGGTACAGCCAAAGAGAATATCAAGGCGGTGTTTTATATGCCGGAACACAAAAATATTTTCTGGCGTAAGGTCGAAGCGAAAAACTTCTGCGGAGCTGTGATCAATAAGGAAAAAGGCGTTCTGAAAATAAATTGTCCGGTTCCGCTTCTGCATGTCAAAAATGGAAAGTTTACCAGTAACTGCATTTCCATTTTTGCTGGAAATATCGCTGCAAATGCCCGGTTCCGTACTGAAAAATTGATAAAAGACAGA
>JAZRNP010000002.1:0-13406 GCA_045648225.1 Victivallaceae bacterium
CCGATAATCCTGATGCCGGAATATGCCGGAGGAGCAAATCTCAGCGATTTGGACCGGCGCATGGTTCTGGCGGAGCAGGCGTTGAAATCTCCGCATACCTTCCGGATCAACGGTAAAGTGGTCATCACCAGCTATCCGGCCTCTGCAGACTCCCGGCCGTGGGCGGCATTGAAAAAACGGTTGATCGAAAAATTCGGCGACAAATTTATCCTTATGCCGTGGACCGTTATCTCTCACGGTCTCAACCCCAGCGGAAAAGATGGCAAATACAGCGTTGCCGATATAAAGAAAATGGAGGAAAATCTCCGGACCATTCTCCGTAATGTGGATGGATTCTATCACAATGCTCCCCCGTTCCAAAACCGCCGTTATCACTGGGAATTTGACCGGGAAGTGCTTATCCCCATTATTCACAGCGTTATGAGTGAGCCGGAATTCAAAAATAAATATCTCGGCTGGGGAACCAAGGTCGGACACATGAATTGCCACTCTCAACCCTATGCCGTGGATGCTTATGGTACCAATACTCTGCGCGGCACCGTCGGTGCGGCAGTAATCGCAAAAGCCGATTTTGTCAACTGCGTCGAGTGGGATGAAGAGAATGAAAACACCTGTTTCCGTCCGCTGACGACAACCGGTTTTTCCACCTTGCGCATCTGCCGGGCGTTTGAACAAATGGCCAATAACAAACCTTTCTCGCCTCTTGCCGGCGATAATACCGCATTGCCCAATCTGGTATTGAGTTACTCCCGGGTCATGGCTGCAGGACAGCTTATGGAGTTTGAAGTTGCCGCAATTCCCGATGGTACCGGCAAAAAGAGCACCGTAAAACTGGAACTGGCGGACAACGATGGAAAAATTGTTCATCAGTTCCCTGAATTTTCCATTGATTTCAAAGATGTCAATGCTGAAGTTTTGACTGTTTCCAGTGAAAAACTGATTAAATACCGTTTCCTCAATCCGGTTCTCACGGTGAACGGTCAACGTTTTGATCGCGGATTTCATCCCATTGAGTTGCGCACATGGTGGCACTGGGATTACCTCTGGGCAAAACACGTTCTGCGGGACATGCCGTTGGACACGACTGCCTCGATCAAGCTCGGTGAAACCCGCCAGGACGGTTTTATAGAAGCCGAAGTTAAAGTGAAATCCACCCGCCCCCTGCGGAGTGTGGAAATTATCAGCGGCGACAATCTGGTCGTTTACAGCCACAGTCCGGCCGGTTCTCCCTTCCGGAGCGATGATAAAGTTGCCGGATTCCGCTTTTCCATGCAGTCGGTAAGCAAAAGCGACATCATGCTCAATGGCAAAATTAAAATTTTGAATGCTCCAAATTGCGTCCCCTCTCCGATGCGTGGATCTGTAGTCTGGAAAAAGAATCATTGGAAGGTTTCCGCTCAGCCGCTTCAAGGTTCACCGATTCACCGTTTCTTCCAGATGCCCCGCGAAGAGGCGGAACAGGCGGTAATGGAAATCAATCTCCCCGGTTTTGTTGAAAATGCCAAAATCCGCCTTGCCGATGTATTGAAATACGGTTCAATCGGAATCGCAGGCCGATTCAGTTCCAACTTTGTCGTTGCGGCGAACAGTTTCCAGGACCGGATGCCGGAAGTTCTGGGCGGTAAAGAATATAATTTCAAAGTTCTGCTCCGCCCCGATATGCCTGATGCCGGATATTTCGTGCAGACGGTGGATGACAAGTTCCAACTTTTCCGTTCCCGGAAAATAACCAACTTCAAACCGGCCGGGGTGATGAAAAAATTCAACGTCTACTCCGTCGGCAGCAAACGCACCGTCAGCGCAGAGGCCGATGCCGGATATCTGCAAAGTGTTGAATATGATTTCTCCGGACACCGCGGCTCGGTGTTCCCGTGTCTGGCAGGAAGCCGTTGGGACGGCATTTTAAACGGTCAGGTACCGTTGACCACCGGATTCGGCCAGGGTGAATCCGCCTACGGAACAGCGATGAAAAAATATTTTGCCCGATTCCATGAAAAGGCAAAAAATACCACACCGGAACGGGTGATTGAGGATAATAAACCGGCATTGAAATTCAACGGCGGTCAGTTTGTCTCTTTGCCGCTGGCGATGATTCCGGCATACTCCGGATTTATCGTGGAAATGGAGGTTTTCACCGGCCCCAAAGGCGCACCGATGCAGTCGCTGCTCACCGACAGCATGATGGCATTCCGGCTCTTTTTGCGAAACGGCGTCCCCGGAGCGACTATATACCGGAATCAATTTTCCGAGTCCGGTGGTGTTCCTTCGATTGCCGAGTGTTCCGGTCCCCGGCTCCAACCGTGGCAGTGGAACAATATCAAAGTGGTATTTGACCAGAAACATTTCACGATTTATGTCAACGATGTTCCCGGTAAGCCGGTAGAAGCCAACGGATACCACCGTTATCCGCGCGCAACTGTGATGGGCGCATCTGAACGGGGGGAATTCTTTACCGGAATGATCCGCAAATTGAGAATTTCGGTCTTATAACTGTTAGCTGTTCCGACCGCAAATTTCCGGCGAATCAGCATCGGCAGTTTGCGGTATTTTCGAAAGTAAACGAACACTGCTTTAAAAAACAGCTTGCATTTACTTTTGTCATATTAAGTTGAAAATTTTTTGAAAAGCGTTTGAAAAGAAAGTCAATATATATTATTATATACCACAACAAGAAAGATCACTATTTTTTAAACAGGAGTTTTGTATGCAGCACAAAGAACACAGCCTCCACCATGGTGGAGTAAAGCACTGCTTTACTCTTATCGAACTTCTCGTAGTTATAGCGATCATAGCAATAATGGCGGCGATCCTGCTTCCGGCACTGCAGAAGGCCAGAGGCCGCGGTCAATCCAGCGGCTGCAGCAATAACTGTAAAAATTTCGCCGCCACCTGGGCACAGTACAGCAACGACAGCGATGATCAGCTCTATCCGAGTTTGTTGAATGGCAAGCAGTGGCCGGTCGGCGGCGCCGGCAAAAACTGGGCGGAAAATGCTTCAAAAGAGAAGTATTGGGGCGGAAGTACCAAATCCGTTCCGAGAGTGTATGGTTCGACCGCCGGATACCTGACCCCCATGCTGCAGTGTCCGACTGCTGTCGCCAAGGGCAGAGATACGAAATACAACGCTATTGCAATCAAAAACTGTTATGCTTATAACTTCTTTTTCAATCCGCGTACTTCAACCGGTGCTTTGATCGAGCCGACATCATCAGTTGTCAAAATCAGTCAGATCTCCAATGCTTCCAAGGCGTTGCTCCTTTGTGATGACTGGGCTGCAGGGGCGGCTCAGACTGCCCGCGGTCAGTTTTCGGCCGATGGGGAAGAGTCCAAAGGCGGTGCGCAGGCCTTGTCCTGGATTGGTCCCGATGCCGGGACCAGTACCGGAAGCAAAGGTGCGCACGGTCTGAATGCCAACATGGCATTCGCCGACGGTCATGTCAGTTCTCAACGGCAATTTTACGGAATTGACAGCAGCAAGTCCGGCCGCTATCTGCCGGTTTCCTGGCGCCGGGACAAGGAGTTTAAAGAATTGGTGTGGTGATTTCCGTTTTACGGAAGTTGGTTTATGATATTGCAGCGTTGTTTCTGGCAACGCTGTTTTTTTATGTGACAAAATTCATCGAAAATTCCGCTCTCAACTTGAATAATCCGTCAAGTGTGATATATTTCCCTGAAATATATATAAATCAATGTTGTACCGGATTGTAAATTTATGTTCAGTAATCAGAATATTGTGTGTGCAGTTGAATTCGGCACCTCCAAAATAAGCGTTCTGATCGGGGAATTGACCGGCAAGAAACATCTGGAATTGATCGGTTCCGGGGCCGTTGCCAGTACCAATGCGGTGATCAAAGGCGAAATATCGGATATGAAACGGGTCGTAGAGGCCCTGCGCAAAGCCTTTGACATCGCCGAACGGAAAGCAGATTGCGACCTCGCCGATTGCCGGGTGATGACGGTCGTCGTTACCGGAGGCGGTATCGAATCCCATCAGGAAAATGCCCGGATCACGGTGAATACCCCCAATGGTATCGTTACCGAAAATGAAAAGCGTGCCGTCACCGAAGCCGCCCGTAATCTGGCGCAGACCAACGGTAAAGAGATCATAAACCTCTGTCCGTCAAGTTTTACGCTTGATCAGCGGCGGGTGATCGAACCGGTCGGACAGTCCGGCAAATTTCTGGAATCGGAAGTTCACGTTATCAGTGCCCACTGCCGCCGGTTGAACCCCTTTGTTCAGGCTCTGCATGAAGCGGGATTTGAAGATATGGATATTGAACCGGTATTTTCCATCCTTGCTGATGTCAGTGGTGCCGTCGATGATAATGAACAGGAAAATGGCTTTATCCTGCTGGATATCGGAGCCGGAACCACCGAATATCTGCTCAACATCGATGGCGGTGTCCGGGAATCCGGAGTTATCCGGGTCGGCATGGAACATGCCGCCAACGATCTGGCCATCGGTCTGGGATTGCCGATCGACAAGTGCCGGGGATTTTTCTCCTCCGGTAAACTGGCTGAGGCGATCAAAAATCAGGAAGAATTCATTGAAGTTCCGATCCGGGCCCGCCATGTCCGCAAAATTCCGGTCAGCAGCTGCGAGACCATCGTCGAAGCCAGACTGCGGGAACTTATCGATATGATCCATCAGCGGATTGCCGGAAAACACAATCTCAATACTCTCGGAGCCGGTGGTCTGCTCACCGGAGGCGGAGCTCTTTATGCTCCGGTGAAAGATATTTTCACTTCGGTGTTCGATATTCCCTGCCGTACCGTCGTACCGCTTAATCCCAAGTCGAAGTCGCTTGCGGATCCCCGTTTCAGTGCGGTTTGGGGGGCGTTGATGATCGCGCCTGATTTTGTGGACGATCAGCCCAGAAACAGTATGTTGAGTAAATTTTTCGGCCGTTTTTCACGCCGGGGGAAATGATGCGCTATGAGTGAACCTAAAATCACCCTGCTCGGATTGGGCGGAGCCGGATGCCGGATCGTCCGTCAGATTTCTCTTTTGCCCGGAGCGGAAAAAATCCGGATTCTGGCAATGGATTCAGACTCGGAAAGCCTTGCCGAATCCGGACTCCCTTCAGAAAATTGTATCATCGCCGGGATGAATCTGCGTTCCGGCAGAGGATGCGGCGGCAATGAAATTCTCGGCCGCAGTGCGGTCGCCGTGGAGCGTCCGCGTCTGACCCGGATTCTGGAAGGAACCAATATCCTGATGATCGTCGGCGGTCTGGGCGGCGGTATGTGCAGCGGAGGATTGCCCGCTTTGCTCGGTATTGCCCGTAATATGCATATTACGCCGATGCTGATGCTGTCGCTCCCGTTTGCCATGGAAGGCTACAGCAGACGCAAATTGGCTGATGACCGCATTTGTGCCGATCTGCTGCCGCTTGCCGACTGCCTGATCGCGTTGCCCAATGATCTTTTGTTTTCAACGCTGCCGCCGGAAACTCCACTGCTTCAAGCTTTGGAGCTTGCGGATACTGAGATGGCCCGGACGGCGATAGCTTTGTCTTCAATTTTGCTTTCCGGAAATCTTTTCAGTGCGGATATGGCCAATTTTTCGGCGGTGTTGAAACCCAATGCTCTCTGTTCGCTGGGAGTCGGTGTCGCCTCAGTCAACGAAGAAAATGCCGTAGAAAAGGCGGTGGAGAGAATGATGCTTTCCCCGCTGCTCGGCGGACCGGATGAATTGCAGCGTGCTGATGCGGTGGTTTTTACGGTTATCGGTGGCGAACAGCTCTCTCTGGGAGAAGCGAAAAAGGCACTCGATCTGGCCGGAAGTCAATTGGATAAATCGGTCAACCGGCAAATTCTGCTCGGGGCCGGAAGTTCGCCGTTGTGGAATGAAATGATTCAAATTACCGCTTTAACGGTGCGCTACACCGATAAAAAACCGGAACTCCCCGTTGCAGCAGATGTCCCGACCCGGCGCAGCAACCCGGTACGGCGCAATCTTGCCGGAGTTGACAGTGCGTTTATTCAGCAGACTCTGGATCTGGATACGGTAGACAAGGGGATCATGGAAAACAGCACTCCGGATTTTTACAATGGTGAAGACCTGGATATCCCCACTTTTAAACGGCACAATATTTTTGTTGATCCGGGCAAGTGACCCCGGACAACTGCTTTAAAACAGAAAGTTTCATGCGATTATGAAAAACAATGAAATCTGTTGGGATCTTGAATCACTTTATGCAACTCCCGCGCTTTGGGATGAAGATTTTGCCAAACTCGATGATGCCGCCCGTAAATTTGCCGGATACCGGGGGCGTCTTGCTGAGTCACCGGATATTTTCCGCCAAGCCATTGAGGCATCGGATGAATTTGAGCGGCTCTCCGAAAAACTTTACACTTACGCCCATTTGCGTTCCGATGAGAATACCACCATCGGTGTGAACCGGGCCCGGGTTGACCGGATCAGTGCCAAACTGGCGGCACTTTCTGAACTTGAGGCGTGGTTCGCTCCCGAAGTCATGGCGATCCCGGATGAACGGATGGCTGAACTGCTGAATTCAGAGGAACTCTCCTTTTACCGGCGCAGCATCGAAGAACTTCTGCGGGAGAAAAAACATATTTTAAGCGAAAATGAGGAACGTCTGCTCGGACAGTTGTCCGATGTGCTGGGAACTTCCGGAGATGTTTTTTCGACCTTGAATGATACCGATTTGCGTTTCGGACGGGTCCGGGGCGAAGATGGTAAAATGCAGACTCTTTCTCACGGCAGCTACCGCCGTTTTCTGGAGAGCGGTGACCGCAGCGTCCGCCGGGGTGCTTTCCGCAAGTTGTACAATACCTACGCCAAATTCCGCAATACCTTTGCTGTGACCCTTGATGCCACGGTCAAACGCCATGTCGCTTCTGCCCGTATCCGCAAATTTGATTCGGCATTGCAGCAGGCACTTTATCCGGACAACATCCCCGAATCAGTTTATCTCAATCTGATCTCCACCGTCCACAATAATCTTGACGGTCTGTTTGATTACTTCAAGCTGCGGGGCGAAGTGCTGGATCTGGAAAAGGTCGATATGTACGATCTTCACTGTCCGCTGCTTCCAGCGTGCCGCAAGGAGTATTCCTTTGCTGCCGGTTCTGAGCTGGTGCAAAAGGCTCTTGCTCCGCTGGGCGAAGATTATGCTGCCAATTTGAAACGGGCATGGAGTGAGCGGTGGATCGATGTACCGGAACGTCCGGGAAAGCGTTCCGGAGCGTACTCTTCCGGATGTTATGACAGCTTCCCCTATCTGCTGCTGAATTATCAGAATACTCTTGATGATGTTTTCACGCTTGCTCATGAACTCGGTCACTCCATGCACAGTTTTTATTCCCGCAAGCATCAGCATTACCACTATTCGGATTATGAGATCTTTGTGGCGGAGGTCGCCAGTACCACCAACGAACTGCTGCTTTCCCGTTATCTGCTGCAGAATACCGACGACCATGCTTTCCGTGCCTATCTGCTCGGTCACCTTGCCGATGAGATCCGGGCGACCATCTATCGTCAGACCATGTTCGCCGAGTTTGAATTGGGTATCCACCGGGCGGTTTGGGATGGAGAAGTGCTCACTGCTGATTTCCTGGATGAAAACTATTTCAAACTCAATGCGGAATATCACGGCCCGTTTGTCGATACTGATCCGCAAATTGCTCTGGAGTGGGCGAGAATACCGCATTTCCACTACAACTTCTATGTTTACAAATATGCTACCGGTATGTCGGCGGCGATCCGGCTTTCCGAGCGGATTTTGTCCGGCGATCCGGCGGCAGTCGAGGCCTATTTGAACTTCCTCAAAGCCGGTGATTCCAAGGATGTGCTGGATATCATGCGGGATGCCGGAGTCGATCTTGCAACTCCCGAACCGATCGATGCGGCATTGAAGTTTTTCAAAGAAACTGTTTCCGGGCTGCGCAAAGAGCTGAGTTTTATCTGATATGGCTGTTCTTCCGGGTACAGAAAATCCATCCTGCAGCTGCGAGAGCCGCAAAGTTAAATTTTGCGGCATTCTCATGGTGCTGACTGCATTTTTACTGCCGTTGAAATGGGGCACTTTGGCTGCCATGACGGAAGCTGCCGGATTTTTCCCCGAGAATTGGACCGATTATCTGACCATCACCTGGCCGGCACACTCTTTCGGAGTTTGGAGCGGTGTCATGCTGCTGATAACTTTGTTTTGTCTGCCGCACAAAAGACCGTTGAAGTCACCTTCGGGTATTGCGATGCTGCTGTGGAGCGCAGGATTGCTTGCTGCGGCACTTCCCGGAGCAGTGGTTCCCGGAAGAGATATCGATTGTGTATGGGCCGAACTTTCCAATGTCGCCGGAGTCGCCGCCTGGACCATGGCAGTCTGGCAGCTGCAGAATGCTGATCCCAAATGGTTCAAACGGATGGCTGGCGCACTGCTTGCCGGAGTGCTGATCGCCGGATGTTACGGCTATTATCAATATTTCTACGGCTTTGCTGAGATGAAGTCATTTATCGACAAACAGCTTGCTGACGGGGTCAATGTTCCGGAAGCCATCCGGTTGAAAATGGCGGATTCCCGGATCACCTCATTTCTGGCATCTCCCAATGCGCTGGCCGGGATGATCATGCTCGCTTTGCCCTTGATTTGGTATTTCGGAAAAGAGTGGGGGATGATGTTTGAGCCGGTAAAGCTGAGTGTGGTACTTTTCCGGAGTGTCAGCTTGCTGATCGTCGGGGGGGCGTTGATATTGTGCCGTTCCCGCAGTATTGTGGTGGTATTTATTATGGCCGGGATGCTGGCAGTTTTTTCAGCTCCATTTATCCGAAAACGCTACAAGATCGCTTCGGCATTTCTGGCTCTGCTGCTGTTTGCCGGGGTGGCGTTTTTTGCCTTGCGCTACGGTCGGGGATTCGGGTCGATGGCGGAACGGGCGGATTATCTGCGAACAACTGCACTGATGCTCCGGGATAATCCGGTCGCAGGTGCCGGATGGGGCGGATTTTTCTACCGTCATATGCAGTGTAAAATATCTTCAACTGATGAATCGGCCCGGGATCCGCACAATGTGGTGGCGGCATTTGCCGGAGCAAGCGGGATATTGGCCGGACTGGTGGTGCTGGCAGCGTTGATATTTCCGCTGGCAATATTGTGGAAGCACCGCTTTGAACGCAGTTGGCAATGTGCTGTTTTCTGGAGCGGGGTACTGTTTACTTTGCACATATTAATGGATTGTGATTTTCATATCCCGGCAATTGTGGCGGGCATGATCCTGCTTTATTTCAGTGCGTTGCCCGGAGGTGAAATTAAGGAAAGCAAGGTGAAATTCCGGATGCCGTTTGCTGCCGGAGTTGTGCTGTTGTCGATCTTGTGCAACGGATGGTTCCTTTACGGCGAAGCCAAGCTTGCAGAATTGACCGACTTTATCAATCCCATGGACAGTTCCACCAGATCCAGGGTTGCCGGATTGAGTTTTGAAAAGCTGGAAGCCGCTGCTTCAAATGCCCGTCCGAATCTGGCTTTGATACCGGAACTTGCCGGAGACTGGTATATGCAGCAGGGAGATTTGCTGCGGGCGCATGAGCGTTATCTGCGATCTGTGTCGCTGAATCCGAGGCGGCCGGGAATTTACCGCCGTCTTGCCCGTCTTGCTTTTATGCGTGGCGATATCGCCGGGGGGATGAAGTTGTTGAATAAGGCGCAGTCGATGTTTCCCCGTAATCCGAAGTATTCTCCGGATCACCCGGCAAACCGTGCCTTTTATTGAGGAATGTCTGCCGTATGGTACGAAAATATATTTTTGGTCCGATAAATTCCCGCCGGTTGGGGCGTTCTCTTGGCATTGATATGGTGCCGCTGAAAACCTGCCCGCTGGATTGTGTTTACTGTGAGGCAAAAGCCACAACCAACTTGACCATGGAACGCAAAGAATACGTCCCGGTGGATACGGTGCTCGCCGAATTGGATGAAACTTTGAAAAGCTTGCCGGAATTGGATTATATCACCTTTTCCGGTTCCGGTGAACCGACCCTGAATTCCAGAATCGGTGATGTGGTGAATTTTGTCAAGAGCCGTTATCCGCAGTACAAAGTGTGTCTGCTTACCAACGGATTACTGCTGGGTGAACCGGAATTGCAGCAGGAGATATCCGGGATCGATCTTCTGATACCTTCGCTCGATGGTTCCAACGCTGCCGAATATGAGGCGATAAACCGACCGGTGAAATCCATGCCTTTTGACAAAATGCTTGCCGGACTGCTGGATTATCTGCCCAGGGCCCCGATGAAGGTCTGGCTGGAATTGTTTGTGCTGCCGGGAGTAAATGATACTGCTGCATCCATTGAGCGTTTTGCAGAGATCATCCGTCAATTGCAGGTGGATAAAGTTCAGTTGAACTATCTTGACCGCCCCGGGGCGGTTGCGGATTTGAAAGTCGCCGACGAAGCAGTTCTTCGTCGTTTTATCAAAGCATTGAGACCGGCAGTTCAAGTGGAAACTGTCGGCAAATACCGTTATCTTGATTCGTTGCCGATCTGAAACGGAGAGATGACCTTTTCCAGAACCCCGGTACAGCTTGAGATGCAGATCCCGTAATTTACTACCGGTACTCCGGCATGGGCAAGGTGAGTCAGACGGTTGAGCATACTTTTGCGGTTGAGCATACAGCCGCCGCAGTGGACAACCAGACTGTAAGGTGAGAGATCTTCCGGAAAATCGCTTCCGGAAAAGAATTCAAAATCCAGTTTGCAGTTGCATTTTTTCTGCAGCAGCATGGGGATCTTTATTCTGCCGATATCATCTTTTCCGGCGTGATGAGTGCAGGCTTCTGCGATGAGAACCTTGTCATTTTCCTGCAAAGTCCCGATGGCTTTTGCCCCTTGCACGAGCTGTTCCAGATCGCCTTTGAGTCTTGCCATCAAAATCGAAAAGGTGGTACAGGGAACTCCTGCCGGGAGAGTGTCGATCATTTTTTTGACCACCTGCGAATCACAGATGACCAGATCCGGAAGTTTCGTGAAACGGGAATATATTTCCGGAAAAATATCCTCTTTGGCAACCGTGCAGATCGCATCGCCGTCCAGCGCATCCCGGATCGCCTGCACTTGCGGCAGAATAAGCCGTCCTTTGGGTGCCTGAGTGTCGATGGGAACCATCATTAAAACCTGACCGCCGGACGGCAGCAGATCCCGGAGCAACGGGAACGATTGGAAAAATTCTTCCGGAAGCAGTTTCAGCATCCGGGCAACCAGCGTTTCAATGAAGCTGCTGCGATTGCCGGGATCCGGATTTGATGCATTTACCGTTACCGGTTCCGTCCCGGCGGCTTCGGTCAAAGCGGAGACAAATTCTGCCGACACTTCTCCGGTATCACATTTGTTGATGATCGGAATTACCGGGATATTGCGCTTTTGTGCCTCGGATAAAAGAGATTTTTCATCCTCTTCCCAAATTCCGGGAGTGGTCACCAGCAGCAGCATATCAGCCCGGTCGAGGGCACGCAACGTCCGTTCAATACGCAGTCTGCCCAGTTCTGAATCATCATCGGTTCCGGCACTGTCCAACAGGAGCACCGGACCGATGGGGCGCAATTCCATGGCTTTTTCCACCACATCGGTGGTGGTTCCTTTTTGTGCGGATACAATGGCGGTATCCTGTCCGGAGAGCAGGTTGATCAAAGAGGATTTGCCGACATTGGTTCTGCCGGCAAACACCATTTGAAGCCGCAATGATTTGGGCACATTCTGCATGGCTTGCGCCTTTATATTGGCTGTACTGAAGCGGATTACTTCCAGTTCAGTACGCTGGAATCATAATCTGCCGGAGCTTTGTAGCCGAGCAGTTCGATGCAGGTGGCCGCCAGAGAACTGATGCCGAGACCCTCTTTGAGTTTGGCATCATATTCGCCCTGATTTTCCGGATCGTAGATGATGCACGGAACCGGATTGAGCGAATGGCTGGTCTTGCGGGCGGGAACACCATTGGCATCCACTTTGAGATTGCCTTTTTTGTCATGTTCGAGCATATCATCTGCGTTGCCGTGGTCAGCGGAAATCACCAGCACGCCGCCGGCAGCTTTGACCGCTTCTCTGATCCGGCCCAGGCAGAGATCGAGAGCTTCCATGGAGACCAGAACGGCATCCATGTTTCCGGTGTGACCGACCATATCGCCGTTGGGGAAGTTGAGTCGGATCATCTGATACTTTCCGGAAGAAATGGCATCGACTACGGCATCGGTAATCTCAGCGCACTTCATCCACGGACGCTGTTCAAAAGGAACCACGTCGGAGCGGATCTCAACATATTCGTCATAGACCTCATCAAATTTTCCGGAACGGTTCCCGTTGAAGAAATAGGTGACATGGCCATATTTCTGAGTTTCGCTGATCGCCAGCTGTTTGACTTTGGTGGCGCAGAGATATTCATCCATAGTTTCGGTGATTTCCGGCGGATTGACCAGGTAGAGTTTGGGGGCGTGCAGGTCGCCGTCGTATTCCATCATACCGGCGAACATCACGTCCGGACGGACGCCCCGGTCAAATTTGTCAAAATCATCACCGCTTTCAAAGGCAGCAGTGATTTCCAGAGCCCGGTCACCGCGGAAGTTGAAAAGCACCACCGAATCACCGTCTTTCATGGCTCCGACCGGATTTTTGCCATCTTCGCTGATGACAAAAGCGGGCAGATCCTGATCGATAGCACCGGTACGTTCCCGGAGGGCGGTGACGGCTTCAGAGGCTGAGGAGAAAAATTCGCCTTTACCCTGCACATGGGTTTCCCAGCCGCGTTTGACCATATCCCAATCGGCACCGTAGCGGTCCATGGTGATGACCATACGGCCGCCGCCGGAAGCGATGCGGTAATCTTTGCCGGTGGCGGTGATGGCGGCAAGTTTTTCTTCCAGAGGTTTGACATATTCCATTGCGGAAGTTTCGGGGACGTCCCGGCCGTCGAAGAGGGCATGGACGCGAACTTTGGCAACTCCGGCGGCTGCGGCATTGTCCAGCATGGCAAAGAGGTGATCGATGTGGCTGTGGACATTACCGTCGGAAATGAGACCGATGAGGTGGAGTGCGGAATTTTTTTCATTGACGTTGGCGATCAGTTTTTTCCAGACTTCGCCGTCAAAAAGTTTGCCGGAGGAGACTGCTTCTCCGACCAGTTTCGCTCCCTGCGAAAAGACCCGGCCGGAACCGATGGCGTTGTGACCGACTTCGCTGTTGCCCATATCGTCATCCGAGGGCATACCGACCGCCGTGCCATGGGCCTTGAGAGCGACCATCGGATTTTCGGCGAGCAGAGCTTTGAATACCGGCATATTGGCTTTGACGACGGCATCGCCGTCAGCGTATTTACCGAAACCTACACCGTCGAGGATCGCCAGAACGACCGGACCGCGGCGGGGATTGAATTTGCTGTTTTTTTCCAATGCTTTCAACATGG
>JAZRNP010000003.1:0-2433 GCA_045648225.1 Victivallaceae bacterium
GCCCGAGAGCGTATTCTCCGGGCAGCTGCTGGGCGACCAGTGCCGACATTTCAGTAAGTTTTTCATGTGCGGGAACGATCCCTCCCAGACGCACATAGCACATGATAATCAGCAGCAGCATACCGCCGATCATGATCGAACCCATCAGGGCATCCACATACATCACCCCTTTGAGGCCGCCGAAAATAACATATACTGCTACCACCGCTCCAAACACCGTCAATGCCCAGAGGTAGGGAACCCCCATGACCTCCTGCAGAAAACGGGCTCCGCTGATGAGTACTACGCTGGAATAAAGCGGAATAAAGGTGAAAATCACTGCAGCAATAAAATATTTCATCCCGCTGCTCTGGAACCGGCTGCCGATGAATTCGGGGAATGTTTTTACATCCAGTGCCGCTCCGATACTCCGGGTCCGGTGGCCGAACCAGATAAAGGCGATGACGATGCCGAAGGCGATATTCATAAAGACCAGCCACATCAGCCCCATGCCGAATTGCCCGGCAATTCCTCCGAAGCCGACCAGAGCCGAAGTGCTGATAAAGGCTGCTCCATAGCTCATCGCCATGACGAAAGGATTGACTGAACGCCCGGCAAGCAGATAGTCCTGATTGCTTTTGGTTTTGCGGAACCCGCGCAATCCGAGATAACCGATGATACAGGCGTAAACTGCAATCAGAATTCCCAGCACCAGCGCATTGAGATTATATGCTGAGGCGAACATGAAATCAACTCCTGCAAACATCATTTGTCTCCCCGGTTCCAGTTGATCGCACCGTAGATGACTCCGACGGCAGATGCCGCCACGCTGCCCAGCACCGCGGCGACAATGTACCAATCTCCCAATCCAAACATTGCGAATTTCCCCTTTGCAAAAAAAAACGGACGAAGTGTGGAACTTCATCCGTAAACTTTGAATCGTCCGTTGACCGATTACGCTTTTTCGTAATGTCCGGTGCGGATGCAAGCGGTGCACATCTTGACAGTCTTGACGGTGCCGCCTTCGTTGATCTTGACATTCTGAAGATTTACTTCAAAGGTACGCTTCACGTTTTTGACAACGTGCATACCGATACCGCCGGCTTTCTTGGCCAAACCCTTGCGGGTGATGCAGCCGCCGTTGCCGCGGGTCTTGCCGCAGAGTGCGCAGACTTTGCTCATGGTTAGTTCCTCGTATAAAGTTAATTTTATATTAAACAAAAAAAATGGTGAGTTGGCCGGGGCTCGAACCCGGGACCACCGCCTTAAAAGGGCGATGCTCTACCGACTGAGCTACCAACCCACCGGAGCAACCGTGTTATCGGTTGACATCTACTTAAAATACCACAACATCCCGAAAATTGCAAGCGATGTTTGTGAAAAAAATCGTTTTTTTTGTTCATTTTCTGTAAATCCGGCTGTTTTGACCGGATTTACAGGTGATTTTTCCTTCACTTCGCTGCTTTAAAGGTGGTCGAATGGATCGTTGCCGGTTTGCCCCGTACCAGAGTTACATCGTGAATGGGAGCTTTGACCGCCTTGTCACTGTAGGTGGAATAGGTCTCCGAAACCGGGAACATCTTTACCCGGATACTCTCCGGAGTCGTTTCGATCAGCATCGCCGAGAGGTGAACTCCAGAGCCGGAGGGACCATCGTTGACGATGACCGGGAAGTGGAGATTGTTTTTATCCTGATCTTTGAAGACGAATTGCTTTTTCTGAACGATCGGGAGAGTGTTGACCTTGGCACTCTTCTTATCATAAGAAAGATGGTATTCCGCCCGGAGGAATTGCCCCGTGGCAGGATCGTAGTGATAAGGCGAATGGGTGTGCGCCGAAAGCCACAGATCGATCTGACACTTGGGATTCTTGCCGTAGAAAAATTCTCCTGCCATGCTTTCGATATTTTTGGCAAAGTAGCCATTCAAACTGTAAAACGGCGTTCCATGAGAAAATACAATGCGGTGTTTGGCGGTTTTGCATTCGGGTGTTTCGATGATTTTGCGAAGCCATTCACGCTGCTCGGCAAAATAATAGTCCGCATCGATATTGAGTGTGTAGTGGCCCGGAGTGTAGAATGTACGCTTGTCTTCGCCGGATTCCAGTACGATGATAAAGGTATCGCCGTGGCGGAATGCATAGTAGCTTTTTCCGAAATAGCGATTGAATTTGCGGGATTCCTGTCCCCGGAATTCGTGATTCCCCCGGACGAAAAATACCGGTTTAAAGTATTTGTTTTTGGCAAATTCATCGTAGAAGTTCGTGAAATATTCTTTGCGGAAATTGGAGAAACCCTCCGACATATCACCAAGTGAGAAGAAGAAGTCGGCATCTTTGCCGCCATATGAATTGATCATTTTATGAACCATCGTCTTGCGGATGTTCCAGTCGCACTGGGTGTCGCTGATGATCATGAATTTGGAATTGGCAGCTTTCGCCGGGAATGTGGTGAAC
>JAZRNP010000004.1:0-11886 GCA_045648225.1 Victivallaceae bacterium
TGGGCAGCATGATCTCCCGGGCGGGGCAGGATTTGAGAAAAACGATCTCCTCTCTCCACTCTTTGGTGCTCTTGAATCCGACCTCCTCAAAGATGTTGGCGAAGAGTTTCTGATCTTTTTCCGGCAGATTTTCCATCCGGATACCGCACAGGGTCAACAGAACATTTTTGGCAATACCGGCAGGAGAACGGTCAGCGTGAGCCCGGTAAAAATTGGCTTCAGCATTCCGGAAATTGCTGCCTTGGGCCAGCAGCAGAGAACGGACGAACTTGTGATAAGGCTCATTATCTTTCAGAAACGCCTCGACCCGCCGCTGATAGATATAGACGGCGTTGGGCCACAAATTGATCGGGAACTCCGACTTTATCCGCAAAACATCGCCCCAGTGCATTCCCCAATAAGCGACATAATCGGGACTTTTCAAAAGTTCATCGACCAATTTTTCATACTTTCCGGCATCGCGGGAATAGACAAAACTCTTGGCATCTTCCACCGGGGGGATCCGCCCGGTCAGATCAAGATAGAGCCGCCGGACCAGCAGCGAATCAGAAGCTTCTGTCACCGGAAGCAGTGATTTATTTTTCCAATCAGCGGCCAATGCTTTGTCCACCGGATCTTTGATTTCAACCTCACGGTTTTTGTTGTACGGGGAAACGGCGGCGGAACTTGAACTGAAAGTCAATATCCCTGCCAATATTCCCAGACAGATGATTGTTCCTCTCATAAAAATCCCCTTTCTCAAAAAATTTCGTTATATAAAATCTTTATATTTTTCGTTCCCATTGCTGTTCACGGCAATACCTTCGATCTCGACCAGCCACCCCGGACGGCAGACCGGGCCGCGGACGAACATCCGTCCGGTGTCAGCTCCCATCCGGCGATCGACGACCGACTTGATGATATTGTAATCCGCACCGTCACGCATATAGACAATGGCCTGTTTCATATCGGTGATTTTACCGTCACCTTCTGCCAGCAGAGCTTCGATATTATCAAAAATCCGTTCAGTCTGTTTTTCCACATCACCGACGTGCAGGATATCTCCGACCTTATCGATACTGGCGGTTCCGGAAATGTAATAATGCGAACGGTCTCCGTAAATGATCCGGGTACCCCGTTCAAAGGTCACTCCGTAAAAGTGAGTGGGAGAGAGATTTTCCAGAGCGTAGAGATACTGGATCTGCTCCTTTTCGTGGCGGAAAAGTGCCAGCGAATCCATTCGCACCAGCCGATCGACCTTTTCCGACTGCCCTTCGATACCGGTACTGGTGATGTAGTGGGTGTCGGCGGTAAGTCCCCGGCAATCGAAGTATTCCCGGCGCGCCTTGACCAGACCGGCATAATTATTGTCAACGTCGCGGCAGTAGATCCAGGTGCGGTGGAGATTGTTTTCCAGAGTGCCGCCGTCGGCAGCGAGGAAATTTTCCACATTTACAAATTCTTCATGCATCTGGTCGTAGCTGCCGGAACTTTTCAACTCCGGAGAATTGAAAAAATGCAGATCGTAATTTTCCAGATGCCATTTTCCGGGTTTATTCATAACTTTCCGGGGCAGATGCCAGGCATCCAGCGCAACCCGCGCACCATTGGCAGGCGGCTGTCCGACCAGAATGAGCCGGTCGGCGAAATCCCGGAATATCTCCCGGGCAAGTGCACCTTGAGTAGTAACGTCGCTCAAATGCAAACGCACCCAAACCGGAACAAAATCCGTCAACTGCCTGATATATTCATGATAAAGTGCTTCACATTCAGCGGCGAAACCGGCTCCGGGAATCGACGTGAGCGTGCAAAACATCTCCGGAATCCCTTTACCGGTAGAAAAAACTGTACGTTCACTCATAAAATCACCTCAAAACTATATTAAAAACCGCCCGGAAAAGCTGTCAATGCCCCTGCCGGACGGTTTAAATATAGCACCTGAAAAATGAAATTACAAGTCTTTTTTCCGGTAATTGTAATTTATTGCTAAAAGAGTTGAAAAAAACAGCGAAACAAGCGAAAGCACGATCCGGATATTCCTGGCCTGTGCCCCCTGAAATCCCGGAAATTTCCCATCGATATAGAATACAAACGCTCCACTCAGCCACCCAAGCACGCAAAAGGCGGCGAAACGGATGAAACGCTTACCGCACCGCTCGATCAGCAATCCGGCAAAATTACATATCGCCCCAAGCGCAAACACCAGAAGCAGAAAATCGCTGCGTCCCCAGAAATTACACCGGTCAACAAAAAATGCGGCCAATGCCAGAAGCAGACTCAACACCAAACTGTTCAATGCACCGGTAGTGAATGGGAACAGCACAATTTTCAGCAGCGGATCTTCCGTCTGTGCCAGTACCCGGCGACTCTGGATCAACCGTTCAAAGAGCGAACACACGATAAAGAAAAATGAAACTACCACCAACTCATTTGCCCAGCGCACCCGGGAAAAAGTTTCAGTAAAGTGATAGACCAGCGGCATAAAAATCAGCACCGATGCCGTCATCCATACCTTAAAAAACAACAAACGGTTGCTTCCCGGAGCCGAAACTCCGGAACTGATCAACGCCAGACTGCCGACGGTCACGACTACCGTCCGGGTAACAAATCCGATTGCTAAAAATTTGGTTGGAATAACACCATAAATGCCAATCAATGCAAACAAGACCGGGAAGACCGCCAGCATCCCGAAGTCATACCGTCCCCGGCTGCGGGGTTTCAATGATGAAATTGCCAAGGTCATGGAGACAAGAGCGGTCACCAAACACAGAGATACCATGGGCAAATCGGTCATAAATTCCAAAAAATCTCTTGAAATCATTGCCCGATCGTGCACAAGTTTATCCGGAAGCTCGAAAGCCAGCACTTTCATCGGCAGTATCCCGGCAACGGCAACAAAAACCAACGCCTGGATCATCACTGCCGCCCATTTGCCCGATGCCAGCTGCCACGCCGGAGTACAGGTCGTGATCCCGGGAGAAAATGCCGGATCGGCCAGTTCCATCCGCCACCTGGATGCGGAAATCGACACAATGGCACATACTCCACACAACACGATTATGGAGAGCAGTACCACGAAAACGCCGACATTGTCAGCGATCTCAATGGCAGATACATTTCCTGACTCCGAAGTCCACTGTTTAATCATGCGGATCGCAAAAAATACCATCGTCCAACAGACGAGGGTACCCAAAATCGCAATTTTGGAAATATAATGGCGGAAAAACTGCCGCATCTCTTTGACAAACATCGCATACATTTTCACAGATCTCCTTTGGCAGTCACTTCAAGAAAGAGTTTTTCCAATTCGGCACTCCGGTCAGCCCGGCGCAGCCATGCCAAAGGGAAGTGCAAATTGCCGACAGCAACGATAAATTCGTATATTTCAGCAGAAGCCACCCGACACTCCACCGTCCGGTTGAATTTCTGCACCGATTTGACCATGGGAAGATCATTGAGCAGACGCAGCATGGTTTCGGAAACTTCGCCGATCGCCCCGAGGATGACCTTTTCCACCTCCCCCGGGATGCTTCCGCTGCTCATTGAACCATCGAGCGCACCGTAACGGACAACTTTTCCTTTGTCGATGATGACGACATTGGAGATCATATTTTCCAATTCGGCAAGGATGTGGGAGGACAGAAAGATTATCTTCCCCTGCCCGGCAAGTTTCTGCAGCATATCGTGCAGTTCCACCCGCGCCCGCGGATCAAGTCCGGCGGCAGGTTCATCCAGCAGCAAGAGATCGGGATCGTGGACCAGCACTCTCGCCAGCGAAACCCGCTGTTTCATCCCTTTGGACAAACCGGCAAGTTTGCGGTTGAGAAAAGTTTCCACTCCAGTGAATCCGGCGACCTGTTCAAAAACCTCTTTGCGCTTGAGTTTGGGAATAAAGGAGGCAACAAAAAATTCCAGATACTCTTTCACCGTAATATCCGAAGCATCCGGCAAGGTATCCGGCATGAATCCGATCCGGCGGCGTAATTTTTCAGGATAATCGATCAGCGAAACACCGTCCAGTTTGACATCTCCGGCATCGGGTTCCTCCAGGCCGGACATGATCCGCAGTGCTGTCGTTTTGCCCGCACCGTTGGCACCGACAAAACCGGTGATACCGTTCCCGGTAAGATTGAATGTCACATGATCAAGGGCAGTAACATTACCGTAACGCTTGGTAAGATTGGCAACCTCAAGAAACATTTATTCTGTACCTTTCCTGAAAAATATTACCTTTCCGGTACAGTAATCAAACGATTCAACGGTGAACGTCGATCACCACTCCGGAAAAGAGATCCATCACTTCGTGTACTGCCGGATTATTGGCGGCATCCCGCAACGCCTGCGGTTCATCGTTGGCGACACTGCGCCGACCGGAACCGCCGATCTCCGATTTACGGGAATCCTCCGCCGGAACGGGGATCGCTCCAGTCATCTCCGGCATCACTTCCACTGCGACCGGAATATCCTCATCCGGAATATTTTCGACAATATCAATTGTTTCAACCGTTTCGGCAATTTCTGCAGTTTCGACCACTTCGATGGTCTCGGGGAGTTCAACAACGGTTTCCTCAACAACTTCTTCGCAAACCGGAACTTCTGCAGCGACGGAAGGTTCTTCGATTACCGGAACCGGATTTTCTGCGACAGGAGCGGAAATTTCAACGGCTGATTCTTCAACCGCCTGAGCCGGATTTTCAACCGGAACTTCGTCAATTATACTTTTTTTTTCTGCGGCAGCAGGAATTTCAGCAGGCATCACCGCCGGAATCACCCGTTTTTCGAGCTCCGGGAGTTTGTCCAGAAACTGCAGTTCTCCGGCACTGCGCAATTGATTCAATCGGGCAATGATATCGCTCAAACGTACCGAATGAGCCTGACGCATCGCCTTGAGCAAAATGGTTTCCAGATAGACCTGTTTATTGAGTGCATCGTGGAGAACTCTTCCCACTGGAGAGATAGTCTCCAGCATGATCTGCACCGCATCCGCCGGAGCGAGAGTTGCCAGACGGCGGTAATCGGCGATCGCTTCGTCGCCCTCATCTATAAGCTCCCGGGGATCGGACAGAATGGTACACAACTGCACCGCCCGCAACGCCGAAAGTATATCGTCAAACAATGTTTCCAGATTTTTCCCCCGGGCAGCCAGTTTGCCGATGGCCCGAACCACATCCCCGGGACGATTTCCCAACATCGCTTCGAGTATGAAATCCAACTCTTTTTTACCGGTCAAACCAAACAGGGACAACACCTGTTCTCCGGTCACGGTACTGCCATCTCCACCGGCAAAAAAGGCGATCATCTGATCCAGAAGTGACTGAGCATCCCGCATACCGCCCTCGGCAGCCCGGGCCACCGCAGAAATTGCGGCATCATCGATCGCCACCTTTTCGGTATCAGCGATAAGCCGGAGCCGTTCAATGATCAGCCGGGTGGGAATCGGCAGCAGATCAAACCGCTGACAGCGGGAAATGATCGTCGGAAGCACCTGATGGACTTCGGTCGTAGCAAAGATGAACTTGACGTGAGCCGGAGGTTCTTCAACGGTTTTGAGCAGCACGTTCCATGCGGCTTTGCTCAACATATGGACTTCGTCAATGATAAATATTTTGTATTTGCCGCCGACCGGGGCAATAAGAGCGTTATCGGTAAGTTCCCGCATATCCGCAGTGGAGTTATGGCTGGCGGCGTCAACTTCGATCACCGCCAGACTGCGTTCAGCGGCAATGGCACGGCAGCTCTCGCATTCGCAGCAGGGATTGCCATCGACCGGATGTTCACAATTGAGAGCCTTGGCAAAAATACGGGCCAGCGTGGTTTTACCGATACCCCGGGGGCCGACGAACAAATAGGCGTGAGCCGTCCGTCCGGAACTTATCGCATTGCGCAAAGTTCTGACCACGTGCTGCTGACCGACCACATCCCGGAAGGTCTGCGGCCGCCATTTACGGGCAATTACCTGATATTCACTCATTGAATTTTTTCCAATACCTGACGCTGAAGTGCAAAGATCTGTTTCAGACCGTGTTCAGCGAGATCAAGCAATTCGTTGAGTTTGGCCCGGCTGAAAGGAGCTCCCTCTGCGGTGCCCTGCACTTCGACCAACTCACCTGATTCGGTCATGATAACATTCATATCCACTTCGGCACGGTGATCCTCGTCATAGCAGAGATCGAGCATAGGCACACCGTCGATTATACCGACACTTACAGCGGCAACCAGTTCCCGGAATGGATTGGTGTTGACGGGAAACAATCTCTTGCATCCGACCGCCAGAGCCAGAGCCGCTCCGGAAATCGCCGCACAACGGGTTCCGCCATCGGCATTGATGACATCACAATCCAGATAAACGGTACGTTCTCCGAGCTTTTCCAGATCAGCAGCCATGCGCAGTGAACGTCCGATCAAACGCTGGATTTCCACGGTACGGCCGCTCTGTTTGCCGGCAGACGCCTCCCGGCGGACTCTTTCGCCGGTGGCAGAAGGAAGCATACCATATTCGCTGGTGATCCAGCCGCCCGGAACTTTCTGATTTTTCATCCACTGCGGAACTTTGTCCTCGACGCTCATGGCGACGATTTCACGGGTATTGCCGCAACTGACCAGAAGTGAAGCCAAAGGATGGGATTGATAGTCCAATTGGAAATTTACCGGGCGCAATTCATCGTAAGCCCGTCCGTCGATTCTGATTACATTTGCCATGGAAGAATGCACTTTCTTTCGTAGAATCGTAAAAAAAGAAGAGCCGCGAACAGATGACCCATGGCCTGTGAAAAATCGCGTAGGGCTGCTTGGTTCCCCACCTGACCCGGTTGGCGTTTTCCACAACACACGGGGTCCGTATCGCGGCGTTATATAATTTATACCGTTTTATTGAACATTTCAAGTAACAGTTGCAATTCTTTTCGCAAATTTTTGCGTTCGACCACCCGGTCGATCAAACCTTTTGCGGAAAGAAACTCTGCCGTCTGGAATCCTTCCGGCAAAGTGGACTTGGTGGTTTCCGACACCACCCGGGGACCGGCAAAGCCGATCATGGCTCCGGGTTCAGCCAGAATCACATCTCCGAGAGTGGCAAAACTGGCAGAAACACCGCCGTAGGTCGGATTGGTCATAATGACGATATAACCCAATTTAGCTTCCCGGTGCCGGGCGAGAGCTCCGCTGGTCTTGGCCATTTGCATCAAGCTCAAAATCCCCTCCTGCATCCGGGCACCGCCGGAAGCAGTAACCAGAACCACCGTGCGGCGGTTTTCGGTGGCGCGCTCGATCATACGGGTGATCTTTTCGCCGACGACCGACCCCATGGAAGCTCCCATGAAGTTGAAATCCATCACGCCGAGTGAATAAGGGATGTTATTCAATGAAGCAGTACCGCAGCGGACCGCTTCATGCTGTCCGGTCTTGCGGATATTTTCCTCAAGGCGAACCATGTAACTTTTGGAATCGACAAATTCCAGTTTATCAACGGAACGAAGTTCCGTATCCTCTTCCACAAAACTGTTTGCATCCGTGAGCAGTTTGATCCGGGCATCGACGCCCATTGCCAAATGACATCCGCAGCACCAGCAGACATGCAAATTATCCTCAAGACGGTTGGTATACAGCGTCTGACTGCATTTTTTGCATTTGACCCAGGTGCCATCGGGGATGACCATTTTGTTACGTTTTCCAGTATTCAATGTTGAATACTTACCGCTGCTGAAAATTGCCATTTGGTCCTCTCCGTTTTATTTTACCAGTTTGGATACCGTTTTAAAAGCCGGATGTGCGGCATCCCGCATCATCATGAACAGCACGCTTTCGCTGTTAAGTACGACAGCTCCGCACTCCCGCATCGTCTGAAGTGCACATTCACAATCGGCGGCCTTGCGGCTGCACACCGCATCGGCGACGACGATCACCTCATAACCTTTTTCCAAAGCGTCGAGCACGCTCTGCAGCACGCAGACATGAGCTTCGATACCGAAAAAGATCAAAACCTCCCGTTTACGGGAAGATAATTTTGCACAAAACTCCGGCGAACCGAATACCGAAAAACTGGTCTTGGCGATTGCCGTGCTTTTTTCACTCAACCAGGTGGAAAGTTCCGGCACGGTATTGCCCAGTCCCTTGGGATACTGTTCAGTTACCAGCACATCGACTCCGATGGCGGCAGCGGCATTGAGCATCAGACAATTGCGGTCAAGAACACGCTGCTGGTCACACATCGCCGGCAGCAGTTTCTGCTGCATATCAATCATTACAAATGCGGAATTTTCTACGGTTGGAAATTTCATAATATTACACCTGATTCAGGATTAAAATTCTCCGAGCAACTTGCGGACACCGGCCAGTTTCACGCAGATGCAGAAGAGATCCATCGCCATCTGCAATTCCTCGCAGCTCGGATAAGTCGGAGCTATCCGGATGTTACGGTCGCGAGGATCATGCTTCAGCGGGAAAGTAGCTCCGGCTCCGGTCATAGTCACTCCGGCGATCTTGGCGAGCCGCAGCGTTTCAGCGGCGCATCCATCCAGAGTATCCAGCGCGACAAAATATCCGCCGCGGGGGTTGGTCCAGGAAGCGAGTCCCGTTCCGCCGAGTTCCCGATCGAGAGTTTTGATAACGATATCAAATTTGGGACGCAATTCAACGGCAAGTTTCTCCATCTGGGCGGCAAGTCCGGCAGCATCTTTCAAAAATTTCAGAGTCCGGAGCTGATTGATCTTGTCATGACCGATGGTCTGGATTCCCATATGCTTCAAGATGAACTGCCGTTCGTCATAGCTGGTTGCCATCATGGCAACACCGGCCCCGGGCAGAGTGATCTTGCTGGTGGAAAAGAAGTAATATGGACGATCCGGATGGCCGCCCTTTTCGCAAGCTTCAAAGATGTCGGCAAGTTCAGTTTTGCCATAGAGGTGATGCACGCCGTAGGCGTTGTCCCAGAAAATCTTGAAATCCGGAGCGGCCGTTTTCATTTTACCGAGACGGGCGACCACCTCATCGCTGTAACAGATTCCCTGCGGGTTGCTGTAAAGCGGCACGCACCAGATACCTTTGATCGCCGGATCAGAAGCAGCAAGTTTTTCCACGGTATCCATATCCGGGCCGTCTTCACGCATTTCGATGGGGATCATCTGGAAACCAAACTCCGCTGTAATGGCGAAGTGACGGTCGTAACCGGGAGCCGGACAGAGAAATTTCAGCTGTTTTTTGCGCCGCCATGCCGGAGTTTTGGAAGTTCCGAAACAATACAGCCGGGCGATGGCATCATACATCAGATTCAAACTGGCATTGCCGCCGACAATGATCCGCTCCGGGTCAATATTGAGAACCTCTCCGAAAAAGCTGCGCATTTCCGGCAAACCTTCCAACACTCCGTAGTTGCGGCAATCGGTGCCGTCGGCAGCGTTGAAATCATCCATACGGTCAAAAAGTGCCATGTTGCAATCCAGCAGAGACGGAGCAGGTTTACCACGAGCCATATTGAGATCAAGTTTAAGATCTGCAAGTTTGCGGTATTCCGTTTCATATTTCTGCCTCAACGCCTCCAACTCGGAGCGGGACAAAGCAAGGCAATTTAAATTCATCTTCAGTTTTTCTCCCACGGATATAAAAATATCAATATAGGCATTCACCCGGAAAATCCCCGGAACGACTTGTACATCCGCATAATATAGCGCAGATTGTGCAATTTTTCAAATTTCCGGCGCACTGCACCTTTCATAAAACCGTACCTGCGGAATCGTCCGCTCTATCAAAATAGCTCCAACTGCTGCGGAACTTCGTTTTCTTTTTCCGGGATCTCTTTCTTTTCCGGAACTGCGGCAATAAAATCAAAGAGTTCCAAACCGCTTTCCTCTTCAGCTGCCGAAGGCTCCGGGGCAGCTGAGCACTCTGGCTCTGGAAGATCTTTCAATATGGAATTGAACTGATTGTCGAGGCAGATCGCCCGGATCTCCCCCCAGTCGGGAGCGGCAGAATCAAGCAACTCCGGCAGATTTGCCGCAAGATCATCGAACATTTCAGTACGCAACGCAACCAGCTGACGGTTGCGGGCCAGAAGCTCCATATTTCCGGACAATTTGTTGTAAAAACGGCTTTCTTTCAATTTCTCCGGATCATCGATCCAATTTTCGGCGGCACCGAAACTGTTGAGCAATTCAGCGGCACTTTTTGCTCCGATACCGGGCACTCCGGCAATATTATCAGAAGAATCCCCGAGCAGTGCCAGATAATCGACCATCAAATCCGGAGTAACTCCGAATTTTTCAACCACCGTTGAAGCGGTACGCTCTTCAAAATCGCCCTTGTTTCCACTCTGCGGTACCAGCATGGATATATTATCACAGATCAACTGCGAAAGGTCTTTATCGGAACTTATGATTTTAACCAGAAAATCTTTTTCACAATTCCGGGCAACTGCACCGATCAGATCGTCGGCTTCGTAGCCTTCATGAAAATACTGCCGCCAGCCGAAAGCTGACGCAATACGCTTGATCAGCGGAATCTGCATTTTCAACGCATCCGGCATAGGCGGACGGTTGGCTTTGTAGTCAGCAGCGAGCTTCAACCGGAATTCGACTTTGCCGCAATCAAAAAACATGATGCCCCGCCGTTCCGGAAATCGGCGGTGAAGTTTCAACAGCAGTTTGGTAAAAACAAATGCCGCGTTGACCGGTTCTCCCCGGGAATTATTCAGCTGGCGGATCGCATAAAAAGAGCGGAATATCTGACTGTACGCGTCAAACAACAAAAGATTTTCCATAAGATACCCCTTTATATTGAAGTAAAAAGCCGGAGAACGATGACATTACGGCCGTTGAGGAGTGATTTTTGAAGAGGAGAAATTCTCTCAACCATCCTGCCACCGTTTCCGGCAATAAATCTGGCAATACATCGGTTCCATTCATCCGGGGAAACGCCACAACGTATACCCCGGTTCTGCCTTGAGTCCGAGACCGGCGTAAAACTTTTCGGTACCCGGCTCGCCGACCAGAGCGATCCAATCGACCCCCCGGCGGCGCAGCTCGGCTTCCAGAGTACGGATTATTCCGCTGCCGATCCCCTGCCCCCGGCATCCGGGATCAACGACAACATCCTGAATATAAGCATCCGAACAACCATCGGACAACGCCCGTCCGAAACCGATCAATTCACCATTGTCGAACGCTCCGACCGCAACCGAACTGCCGGAAACAGCCGCCGGCAGAAAATCGGCCGGATCGTCCGGAGTTATCCATCCGGCTCCGATGTAAAGTTTCCTCAAGACGGATCGCTCCGCCGGAGAAATAGTCCTGATGATCCGGTACTCAAGCATAAATTTCAGAGCAGACCGGCGGCCTCATCCAGACCGAAACGGATATTCATGCACTGGATCGCCTGACCGGAAGCACCTTTGGTCAAATTGTCGATACAGCTGGTCACGATGATCTTGTTGGTACGAACGTCGAAGTTGTAACCGATCTCACAGCAGTTGGTCATAAAGACATACTTGGTATCGGCACAGCGTTTGGCAGGCAGGACCCGGACAAACTGTTCTTTGCCGTAGGCAGCTTCATACACTTCGCCGATCTTTTCCAGAGTGCATCCGGGAGCGGCATTGAGGATGATCGTGGAATTGATTCCGCGGTTGAGCGGAGCCAGGTGCGGAATGAAGTTGAGCGCGATTTCCGGAACTCCGGCGGCAGCAGCCAATTCCTGTTCGATTTCCGGCAGATGGCGGTGACCGACCGGGGCATAGGCTTTGATGCTCTCGTTGCATTCCGGGAAAATATAGGGCAGATCGACCTTGCGGCCGGCACCGGAAACACCGGAGCAGCTGGAAATAATGATACCATCCGGCAGAGCAACTTTCGCCGCCAGCAGCGGAGCTGTCGGCAGAATACTGCTGGTCGGATAGCATCCGGCACAAGCGACAAGGTT
>JAZRNP010000005.1:0-4584 GCA_045648225.1 Victivallaceae bacterium
TGCCGATATTATTCCGGTCTGGGATGTTGTCAATGAGGCGCAGACCAGGCATCCAGGCGTGCGTTTGACCGAAAGTCTGCCGGACGACCATGTTGAACGCTGCTTCAAACTTGCAGAAAAATATTTCCCGTGCAATCAAAAAATTTATAACGACAATATTTCCTGGTGGAATTATCAGGGAGATTACACTCCGGTCTATTTGCTGGTGAAAACTCTTATGGAACACGGTTGTCAGGTCGATGGGCTCGGTCTGCAGTATCATATGTTCGCCAATATGCTCAATGATAACGCTATCGGTTTCAACCGTCCGCTTTCTCCCCGGGCAGTCTGGCGCGCTCTCGATCAGTATGCCAAGCTCAATATTCCTCTGAATATGTCCGAAGTCAGCCTGCTCTCCTGCCGCAGTTTGGGAGATGGTGATGAATTTCAGGCACTGGCTTTGGAAAGACTTTATCGGTTGTGGTTCAGCCATCCGGCTACCGAAGCGATCATCTGGTGGAATCTTGTTGACGGTACTGCGGCATACGCACCTATGGGAAGCGAAGATGGCGAAAACCGTCTGCGGGCAGGGCTGGTCAATTATGACTTCACCGACAAAAAGGCGTGTAAAGTGCTGCGCCGCTTGATAAATGAGGAGTGGCACAGCGAAACTGTTGTTGAATACCGCCGGGGCGGAGATAACCGTTTCCATGGATTTTACGGAGAGTATGAGGCAGAGATAACTGTCGAAAATGGCAAATTTGTCAGAACGGTCAATTTGAGCAAGTACTCCCGGAATGAAATTGTTATTACTTTGGAATAAAAAAGGATTTGGATCATGAAAATCGACCCGTCAACATTGAAAATCACCGATATGCGCTTCGCCGAAATCGACGGCGCGCCCAAACGGTGTACCCTGGTCAAACTTTACACCAATCAGGGTATCGTCGGTTACGGAGAAGTGCGTGATGCTTCCAGTGCCACCTATGCCGCCATGCTCAAGAGCCGCATCATCGGTGAAAATCCCTGTAACGTAGAAAAAGTTTTCCGCCGTATCAAACAGTTTGGCGGAGATTCCCGTCAGGCCGGTGGCGTGTGCGCCATTGAAGTTGCCTGTTGGGATATTGCCGGTAAAGTTTGGGGCGTTCCCGTCTGGCAGCTGCTCGGCGGCAAGTTCCGGGATAAGATACGCTGCTATTGCGATACCGACAGTGAAGGTCACGGCAGCGACATGGGAAAAGCACTCAAAGCGCGTATGGCGCAGGGATTCACCTTTCTCAAAATGGATTTGGGCATCGAACTTCTGATGAATGTTCCCGGTGCACTTTCCGCTCCGCTCGGATTCATCGAAACGATGAAAGAGTACAAGCAGGTTTTCAAAACTCCGCATGGTTCAATCAATCCCTCCGCTATGCGCGGTGCGGCGTATGATCTCTTTAATACCGCGCATCCTTTCACCGGTATCCACCTTACCGAAGTCGGCTTGGACTATCTTGAACAATACATGGCTGACGTCCGCGCTGAAGTCGGTTACGAAGTTCCCATCGCCATTGACCACCTCGGACATATTCCTTTGGAAGACTGCATCAAACTTGCCCGCCGTCTGGAAAAATACAACCTCGCCTGGATGGAAGATGCGGTCCCGTGGCAGATGACTCAACAGTGGGTTCAGCTTCATAATGCGACTACCGTGCCGTTGGGAACGGGCGAAGATATCTATTTGAAAGAGGGCTTCAAGCCGCTGCTCGAATCCGGTGCACTTGCCGTTATCCACCCGGATATTCTCACTGCCGGTGGTATTCTGGAAACCAAAAAGATCGGCGACATGGCTGAAGAATACGGCGCCCAGATGAATATCCTCATGGCAGAAAGTCCCATTGCCTGTCTGGCGGCTGTCCACGTCGCCGCTGCCACGCGTAACTTTATGAGTTTGGAACTTCACAGTGTCGATGTACCGTGGTGGGGGGATCTGGTCATTCCTGCATTGAAGTACGACGGCGGCTTTATTGAAGTTCCCAACCGTCCCGGACTTGGTATCGAAGCTCTCAACGAAGATTTGATAAAAGAGAAACTCCACCCCGAATTCCCCGAAGCGTGGGGCGATACCTCCCGCTGGGATAAAGAGTGGTCAAACGACCGTCAATGGTCATAAAATATTTATTTGAGGAGATTTTATTATGCCGTCACTTAAAGATATGAGAGAAAAAGCCAAAGAAGCCGGTTTGATGAAACTGGATAAACTTATTGCCGTCCGCCAGCGGATCCCGAATTGCGAGATACCTATTCCCATAAAAGAGCTGTGCGAACGCTACGAAAAACTCTACACCGGATGTATCAACGATGTCATGCGCGAATATACTCTGCTTGACCAAAATCTTCCCAGCGACATTATGCCGCTGCGCGATGAAATGACCGTTTGCGGTGAAGCCTTTACCGTCAAAAGTGCGCCCAATGTGATGATCGAAGGCGAAATGACCTTCCGCGCCCAGATGCTTGATGACTTCAAGCCGGAGGGCGTCGTGGTCTGGGATACTTCCAATGATGTCGAAGCAAGTTTGTGGGGCGGAGTTATGACCGCCACCGCCATCAGCAAGGGCATCCGGGGCGCAGTCATCGCCGGAGGAATCCGCGATACCAAGCAGATTCTGGAACAGGATTTTCCGATTTTCTACAAATACCGCACCTCCAACGGTTCTCTCGGACGCTGTATGATCACCCATTATCAGGTTCCGGTAAAGATCGGCAAAGTAACCGTCCGTCCCGGCGATATTATTTTCGGCGACATTGACGGCGTCTTGTGCATCCCGCGCGAAATCGCCTACGATGTGCTGCTGCGTGCCGAAGGAATTGAACGCAATGAAGTTGATATTTTCTCATGGGTGCGGCAGGGCGACACCATCAATGAAATCATTGACAAAGGCGGATATTTCTGATGGGAAATGAGATAAAACTCTGCTGGCTCGGACAGAGCGGATTTCTGGTCAGGACAGGTGATACGGTTTTACTTGCCGACCCCTATCTTTCGAATTCGTGCGCGAAACTCAAGAGCAAACTTGACCATACGCGCGGAACTCCCATTGTCCGGGATCCGGCTGATTTGAAAGTGGATTTTTACCTTATCACCCATTGCCACGCTGATCACTTTGACCCGGAAACAATCATTCCGGTAATGACGAATAATCCGGATTGCCGCTTTTTCTGTCCGGGAGACTGCCGGGGAAAGATCGAACAGTATTTGTCTGAAAAAGCTGACAGATTTGAGTTTGTTTCAGCGGGAAAAATGGTTGAATTAACTGCGGGAATTGAACTGCATACCATTCCAGCGGCGCATGAAACTCTGGAAACCGATGAAAACGGTGACTACAAAGCTGTGAGTTTCCTTGTCAACTTCCGTAAAGAAAATATTTCGGTGTTTTTCGGTGGAGATACAGTACCATATCCGGGACAGGATGCCGCAATTTTGCGGGCGGTTCCGTCGGGTGCAAAGTTGACCATGTGTCTGCCGGTAAATGGACGCGATGATGCCCGTCATGCGCTGGGCATTGCCGGAAATATGGATATTGATGAAGCCGTTTGTCTGGCGCAGTCTTGCGGAGCTGAACTGCTTATTCCGTGTCATATAAAGATGTTTGCCGGGAACGATCCGGCTGAACCGGTCACGATTGAGTATTGCGAAAAACTCGGTATTAAAACTTTGCTTCCCGAAGCAGGAAAGGAGTTTTACTTATGAAAAAAATTGCACTGGTTACCGGTTCCAGCCGGGGTATCGGACTTGCCGCGGCTAAAGAATTGGAAAATGCCGGATGTCAGGTGATTTATCACGCTTCCAGGGTGAGTGACAAGCTGCTTGCCGCCGCCGGAGCTTCTCCATTTTACGGGGTGGATTTGAGCAGTGCGGAGGCAACGGCAGATTTTGCTGACGAACTTATCACCGGAAATCAGGTTCCGGATATATTGGTTTTCAATGCCTCGTATCAGAGCTACACCGGTATTGGTAATTTTACCGTCGATGAGTACCGGAAAATGTTCGATACCAATATTTTGAGCACCGGAATACTGCTCAGTAAACTCTTGCCGGAAATGCAGAAAAAACAGTGGGGCAGGGTGATTTTTGTCAGCAGTGTCAACGGCGTAAAACCCGCCGGACGGCTGGCTGTTTACGGTGCAACCAAGGCGGCGTTTCAAAATCTCGCGCGCACTGCGGCATTGGAAGGAGCTCCATTCAATATCACGGTCAACTCCATATTGCCGGGAGTTATTGAAACCGATCGTAACGCAGAAGCATTGAGCGATAAAGAGTTTGCCGCGATGCTTAAAGAAAAAGTTCCCATGCACCGTTTCGGTACGGCAGAGGAGTGCGGCAAACTTATCGCTTTTCTCGCTTCCGATGATGCCGGATATATCACCGGCGCGGAAATTCCCATCGCCGGCGGTTTACAGTTATAATGCAGAGAAAGGCGATACTCTACCGGTTAGCCGTTTAGAATTTGAAGATCGCATCTCAAATGCAGATTCTAGGTTATGTCAATATGCTCAATCACGGCATCCCTGAGGTGCAGAGAGAGTTGGAAGAAAACGGCAACGGCAAGGCTGTTTTCACCATAG
>JAZRNP010000006.1:0-7174 GCA_045648225.1 Victivallaceae bacterium
GGCTTCGGTGAGCAAAGCGATCAGCCTTGCTTACAAACAGGGAATCCGCCGCTTCCGGGTGACTTCACTTTATGCATTGCCGCTTCTGGAATCGTACAATGATATAAAAATCATCATCTCCGCACCGCTTCCGGTATGCAACAGCATGGCGATCGAAGAATTGAAACGCTTCAACGTCTCCCGGGTCACCGCTCATATCGAAATGACCAAAGATGAGATCGAAGCACTGCGCAGCAAATCCTCCATCGAATTGGAATGCTACCGACTCGGTCGTCCGTCACTGCTGGTGACCCGGGCAAGAATCCCGTTTGAAGGAGCTTTCAACGATGCCCGCGGCAACAAATTTGAATTGCGCTATGACCGCCGGAGCGGTTTATCCCGGATATTCCCGGTACGGGTGGTTTCCATCCCCCGGATTTCCGGAATATATGACTTCTACGATCTGCGCAACGCTCACTGGAAAAATGCTGAAACAGACACATTCAATTTTGACAAAGCGTGGAATTGAGCAATTTTCCATTTGCAGGCGAACAAAAAAACGGCAGACTTCAAAGTCTGCCGTTTTTTTTACGCTGCCCGGAATTACCCTTTGCGACGGATACGGTAAAAGTGATTGACCACCATATCTTCCGGGATATTGGAACCGTGACCACCGGAAGTTTCATCAATAACATGATTTCCATGATCGGGAGCCCAGATCAACGTCCGGTCAAAATCTTTCCAGTATTTGTCGGCATCGGCAACCAGAGTTTCAAAATAACGGACTCCGTTTTCCAGTGCATCGACCGATTTTTCCGCATACGGACCACATTTGTGAGAAAAATGATCGTAGTCCATAAAATAGGAAACGATCACATCATAATCACTCTCTTGCATAAGTTTGCGGGTCTGATCGAGAATAGCCTCATCGCTGCGGAATGAAAAATAATCAACATTCCGCTTACGGAAAATCTTGTCAATGCTGCATTCGTTACGGGAAACGATTGCCACATTTTTACCGGCTTTCGCCAGCACGTCAAAGAGCGTTTCCACCGTCAGGACCGGCTTAGTGTAGGTTTTGATACCGTGAACTTCCGGAGAAGCCCCGGAAAAGATCGTCGCAAAACAGACCGGCGTCACGCTCGCCATCACCGAAGATGATTTGAAACGCAACCCGGCAAGTTTTTCCACCCGGGCAAGTTTTTCCGGATATTTCTGACGGTGCACTTCGCCGACGGCATCGGGACAGAAAATAAGAATTTTCTCCATCTGCCCCTCCCGGTCGGTCACCCGGAATGCCTGATCCACCACTGCCGCAATCGGAGTACCGCCGCAGCCGGAGGGCTCTTCGACCCCCATCAGAGCGCAAACGGTCGGAGTCAGATCGCCGATGGAGTTATCGACGGAATATTGTTCCATATATTTACGCAATTCATTGCGGCTGAGTTCATTCATTTTTTATTTCCTTTTCGGATATTCGCCAGATATTTGTCCAGAGCGGCACCGAAATATTTTTCTCCGGCAGTGTGAGGAGCAGTCGGAGTAGTGGTCATGGATTTAAAGGTACTCTCGGGAAGATTGTTGTAAAATGCGTAAACACTGGTGGGAGAACAGACCGTATCAATGAATCCGGTGCAGGTGTAGATCGGACATTTGATCCGGCGTCCGAAGAACACATCATCATAATAAGCCATGTTTTCAAACGCTTTTTGAGTATCCGGCTTGCCGTCGGCGGTTTCGCAGGCACGGGGCCAGCCGCTCTGGCGTCCGGCGAGAACTCCGGAATGATCGCTCATGGCAGGAACCAATGCCCGGCACAAGGTCACATCCTGATCCAGTGCAGCGGCAACGATAGCCTGAGCACCGCCCTGACTTCCGCCGATGATGATCAGATTTTTTCCATCCCATTCAGGCAGAGATTTCACATACTGCAAAGAGCGGAGAACCCGGATGTAGACATCTTTGTAATAATATTTTTCCCGATCCTCTTTTTGGGAATGGTTATATCTGCCGCCGCGTTCTCTGGTGATATCGGCCCGGACTTTAGCGTAGAATTCCTTGGATTGTCCGTTGGGGATTCCATGAGCATTGACATCAAAAGCGATCATACCTTTGCCGGCATATCCCATCTGCATGCCCGCGCTGCGGAATCCCGCTCCATGAAAGGAAACCAGCGCAGGAAGTGATTTCGGCTTGGCATTTTTGGGGATGACCAGATATCCGGAAACCGGACGCTTGGCGATGGAATTGACCTTCACATCATAAACGACAAATTTCTTTTTCTGTTTGGCCGGAGTTATGTCGATTTTTTCCAGTTCCCTGATGGGCTGGGCGTAAGTTTCTTTTTTGATTTTGCCCCAGAATTCATCGAAGTCAGCCGGTTCTTTGACGGCGATATCGATCTTCTCCGGATCGATCATGGCACCGATGCCGCCGGAAACATCCCTGGTTTCGAGTTTACCGCGCCACATAACTTTGCGCTTCAGGACCTTGCCGTCTTTTTTGAATACACAATAGATATGGACCCAGCCGGGGTTGTCCAATTTTGTGCTCACGACCAGCGGTTTTTCTGAAACATCAGCCTTGCCGATTTTAACAGTCTTATTGTGGTGATTCAATTTATAATCGACAGTACATCCGACAGCGGCCTTGCCATCAGCCAGCAGTTGAGCTGTAAAGATGATCTCTTCTCCGGCTTTGTAGATTGCATCGGGTTTGTTGGAAGTAAACTTCATCTTGTACTCGACGGCACTCAGCGAAACTGCGGCGATCAGTGCGAACGACATCAGAAAATGTTTCATTTTCATATCTCCATTGGGTTGGTTTTAAATTAAACATCCGATTCCGGTTAATATATCATAGCTTGCGGTTATTTGCAATGGAACAGTAAAACTATTTTCCGATTTGCTTCAGACATTTGAATGGCAGATTGCCGTACGGTAATTCGCAGAGGGAACCACAAAACGAGTTTAAAGCGGCGGCTGCGGATTGATCCGCCATATGCTTTTAAAAGAGATCCCGCAAAAACCGGACGGCAAAACAAAATAATGTGATGATTTTTAACCAAACGCCACTTGAAAAGCACAGCAGTACAGTATATAGTATGCATCTCACACAATCGGCGTTTTCACCCACAACACATAGAGGTTTTTTATATGCTGTACTATCTGGCTCTTCTGAAAGATTCATGCGGTCCGTTGCGTTTGTTTGATTATGTTACCTTCCGCGCCGGAGGAGCCGCCGCCACAGCATTTTTCATCGTCCTTTTCTTCGGAGCCCCTTTCGCCCGGATGCTCCGCAAACTCAATCTCCGGGCCGCCGACCGCTACGAAGGTCTGATGCCGCCGGAACTTCTGGACAAACGCAAAAACAGCACCCCCTGCATGGGTGGCGTGCTGATGCTGGGAAGTATTGTCATATCTTCTCTGCTCTGGCTGCAGCCGACCAGCATGATCGGCTGGATCCTGCTGGGTGGAACGGTGCTTTTCGGCTTGCTCGGCTTTGCGGATGATGCCTTGAAAGTTTTCCGTCAGGATCGGGACGGACTTCCGGAAAAACCCAAACTTTTTGGGCAGTTTGTCATTGCCGGAATTGCGGTTTCTGCCTTCTGCTTTGCGCCGGAAACGGCCGGACTGATGAAAAACTTTTACGTTCCGTTTCTCAAAAATCCGCTCTTTTCCGGCAGCTGGCTGATCCCGGCATTTTCTGTTCTGGCGATTGCGGTGATGGTCAATGCGGTGAACTTCACCGACGGCAAGGACGGACTTGCTTCCGGATGCACTATTTTCTGCTCATTCACCTTTGCGGTCTTCACCTATTTGATGGGACACAAAATTTTTGCAAACTATCTCGATCTCCCCTTTATCAGCGGTATCGAAGAAGCGGTGGTTTTCGCCTTCGCCATCTGTGGATGCTGTATCGGATTCCTGTGGCACAACTGCCATCCGGCGGCGATGTTCATGGGCGACACCGGCAGTCTGGCCCTCGGAGGTGCGATAAGTTTGCTTGCAGTGCTGGTCCGTCAGGAAATTCTGATGTTCATTGTCGGCGGAGTATTCACCATGGAATTTGCTTCGGTAGTGCTTCAGCGTTACTACTATAAGATGACCAAAAAACGCATTTTCCTCTGCTCGCCCATCCACCATCATTTTGAACGGCTCGGCTGGACCGAAACCCAGATTGTGGTTCGCTTCTGGATACTCTCCGGACTGTTTGCTATGATCGCTCTCGGCACACTGAAACTGCGCTGAAAAAAAAGAAAAGATCTGCCACCGGCGGACAACGCCTGACGCGCCTCCATCCTTTTGAAGAAAAGCGGAGTATTTTGTTCCGCTCTTCTCCGTTGATGGTGGATGGTGGCAAATGTTCTGTTTTTTTGCCATTACCTCTTGAATCCCCTCCCCTTTATCGTAAATTGTTTCTTTGGAGGAGACAATTTACTTTGAGGAGGTATTCATGGCTCAACACACCGAAAAAATCCGTCGCTGGCCCTATGCCGCACTGCTCGCTGCCCGGGGCAATCCCCACCGGGAATGGGAAAACAATGAACTTATTCAGGATCGCAACAAACAGGGTTCCTACCTTTGTCTGGCAATTCTGCGCGGAGACAACCTTGCGGCCGGGCACATGATCAAATCCGGCGCACCGGTAAACCACCGGGATCAGCCGGACGGCTGGACTCCGCTGATCTACAGCATCTACTACAACAATCCGGGCGGGCGGGAATTACTGCTGGCACACGGCGCAGATATCATGATAACCGACTTTTCCGGACGGACGGTTCTGATGTTCGCCGCTCTAAACGGTGATGTTGAACTTACCCGGCAACTGATCGCTCTCGGAGCTCAGCCCGATGCCATAGACAAGCTCGGCCGCAGTGCAATTGATTTTGCCAGCAATGCCGAATGCATCAGATTGCTGAGCGAATCATAACAGATTGTCGTCTTTGACAACTCCGGGCAGCCGGACATTCTCGGGTTCACCGAAGTTGTCTTTACCCTTGGAAATGACCAGTTTCACCAGACTCGGTATCGGCAGCGTGGTGACGATGGAAAGAATAATGATCGCATTGAAAAATTTTCCGTCAAGCAAGCCGATCTCTTTACCGATCGCAGCAGCTGCCAATGTAGCCGACAGCTGCGGCACCGTCATCAACCCCGCCGCCAATCCCTGCGAACGGGAGAATCCGCTCATCCGCATCGAAATGTATCCGGAAAACACTTTACTGACCACCAATCCGATCACCGTAAAAAGTATGATCAGCAGATTACCGCCGCTTTTGAATGCAGAGAAATCTGTTTCCATACCGATCGACACAAAAAGAAACGGAATAAGGAATCCGTAACCGATACTTTCCACCCGGCGAAAGAGCAGCATATCCCGATCCTGAACCACCTGCGACAATCCAAGTCCGGCAATAAACGCTCCGACAACCAGGTTGATACCAAACAGTTCTCCGACGATGACCGTCACCAGGATCACCAGCATAACAAAGGTGATAAGTCCGTCGTCGCCCGGCTGGAAATATTTTTTGAGAGCCTTGCCGACCCAACGTACCGCAAGAGTGGACAGAGCAAGGTAGCAGAGCACTATCAAAAGAAAAACCGGCACGAAACTGTTTCCGAAAACGCTGCTGCTCACATGGTCAAATATCGAAAGCGTGTTATTCACGACCAGATGCGCCATTTTGCTGCTCTGCCGGTGCAGCTGGACACTCACTGCCAGCAGCACAATACTGGCGATATCAGTTATCACCGTCGAAATCAGCACCGCAGCACCGAATTTGGTTTTGCTGAGTTTCAGTTCCCGCATCACCGGAAAAACAATACCGACCGAGTGGGAAGCAAAAAGTGAAGCATAAAGCAGTTTGCCCGCCAGATCCTGCGGCTTGAAGTACCAGTAGACCCAATATCCGGCAACCGCCGGGAGCAGAAAGGTCAGGATACTGAGCAGAGTTACCGGTTTACGCACCGAATTGATCAGTTTGAAATCCGCCTCCATTCCGGCAAGAGCCATCAGCAGCATGAGCCCGAGCGAACCGAGTGAATTGATTATCATATTGAAGCTTTCGGCGGTGTTGCGGGCAGTTTCCGCTTCCATCCCCGGAGCACCGAGAAAACTCAACCATCCGGAAACTTTACCCACCAGATCAAATCCGAGCCCGGTGGGACCGACCAGCATACCGACGATCAGAAGCGAAATCACGGCCGGGATCCCGAATTTTCGCAGTACAAACGGGGCAAGTCCCATAAAAGCAGTGAAAGCCATAAACAATATCAAAAAAGCACCGTCACTCATGCAGAATTCCTTTTCAAGTTAATTTTTCCGAATCATTTCCATAATATACGGTTCATGACGGGGAAAGTCAACCGGCACATCCCAAATATCCGGCAAATTCGCAGTATAACAGCATTTTTTGAATAAAGTTTTTTGACAGTGGGATATTCATGGGTTATATTATATAAATCACAATATATATCAACTTGAAAGTCGGAGAATCATCATGGGAAAAACTATCGCCCAGAAAATCTTTGATGCCCACGAAGTAGACCGTCCGGATGCTGATGTCCGGGTGGTATCCCTCGATCGGGTATTCTGCCACGAAATCACCACCCCCATCGCCATTAACGATCTCGTCGCCAAAGAGTGCGACCGGGTCTTTGATACGGCTAAAATCAAAGCCGTGATCGACCATGTGTCCCCTGCCAAAGACGGCAAAACTGCCATTCAGGGCAAAACCCTGCGTGACTGGGTGCGCCGCCACGATATCAAAGATTTCTTTGACATCGGTGATAATGGTGTCTGCCATGCGATCTTCCCTGAAAAAGGTTTTGTCCGTCCCGGATATACCATCATCATGGGCGACTCTCACACCTGTACCCACGGTGCCTTCGGTGCTTTCGCCGCCGGAGTCGGAACCACCGACCTGGAAGTCGGTATTCTGAAAGGTGTTTGCGCTTTCCACGATCCCAAAACCATCCGGGTCAATGTCAACGGAGCTCTGCGCCCCGGAGTTTTTGCCAAAGATGTGATTCTCACTATCATCAAGGAACTCACGGTCAACGGTGCCACCGGTAAAGTTATCGAATTCCACGGTTCCGTCATCGACAACATGGGTATGGACGGCCGTATGACCCTCTGCAACATGGCAATCGAAGCCGGCGGTACCAGCGGCATCTGCGAACCGGATATAAGT
>JAZRNP010000007.1:0-14262 GCA_045648225.1 Victivallaceae bacterium
CTATGTTCTGGAATGTGCCGTTATCGCTTCTCCTGACGAGGTTCGCGGACAGGTCGTCAAAGCTGTGATTGTGCTGACCAAGGGAACAAGTCGGAGGCCAAGCGGTCTTAGGAAGACAAGAAATCTACTCAACTCCTTGGCTCACAGAACGACATGGCTACGATCCGACTTCTATGTTCTGGAATGTGCCGTTATCGCTTCTCCTGACGAGGTTCGCGGACAGGTCGTCAAAGCTGTGATTGTGCTGACCAAGGGAACCGTCGGTACTGACCAGATGAAAAAAGAGATCCAGGAATATGTCAAGAGCCATACCGCTCCCTACAAATATCCCCGGAAGATTGATTTCGTCGAATCATTGCCCAAAACGACCAGCGGCAAGATCCGCCGTACCGAATTGCGGGCAATGGAACTGAAAAGTTTGCAGAAGTAATACTCGCAGGATCCGATTATGATTTTGCGTGTACGCAGATCCCGTTTGGCGGGGACGATTGCCGTCCCCGGTTCCAAATCCCACACCATCCGGGGAATCGTTGCAGCGTTGCAGGGCAAAGGTGTTTCCATTTTGCGGGCACCGCTGGATTCCGAAGACACCCGTTCTGTGCTGGATGCCGCAAGACTTTTCGGCGCACCGGTGACCGAATATCCTGACCGTTGGGAAGTCGGCGGCATGGAGGGAAAACTGCAGCCGCCCGGCCGGACTGTTTTTATGAATAACTCCGGTACCGGACTGCGGATGCTGACCGCATTGGCGGCGATGCAGGATTTCCCTGTCACTTTTGACGGAGATTCCTCGCTGCGTACCCGGCTGATGACCGGTTTGTTCGGAGCATTGGAAGATTTGGGCGTGAAGATCTCCTCTGCTGATGGACATTGTCCGTTTACCATTTGCGGTCCGGTCAATGGCAGCAGGGCAAAGGTTGACGGTAAAAGTTCGCAGTTTCTGACTTCGCTGTTGTTTGCCTTGCCCCGTTCCCGGCAGGATACGACCCTCGTGCTGGATTATCTCAACGAGCAACCCTATGCGGAAATCACGGCCCGCTGGCTTACCGGATTGGGAATTAAACATGTCAAAGGCGAGGGACTTCTGTATTGGGAAATCCCCGGAAAACAGGAGTTTCCCGCTTTTGATAAAGTGATCCCCGCTGATTTTTCCACGGCCTGTTTCCCGTTGGCCGCCGGAGCTCTCTGCGGTGGAAATGTCGATATTCTCAACCTGGATTTCAGCGACGCTCAGGGCGATAAGAAGGTCTTTGATTTTTATGAAAAGATGGGCGCAAAGATCACCCGGGGAGAAAAAATCTGTTCCGTATCCGGCAGCAAACTGCATGGTGTGGAACTGGATTTGAATTCCACTCCGGATGCACTGCCGGTCATTGCGGCAACGGCAGCATTGATCCCCGGTGAAACCCGGTTGATCAATGTTGCTCAGGCCCGGAACAAGGAGACTGACCGTATCGCCGTTATGGCATCTGAATTGAGCAAAATGGGGTGCGATATTTGCGAGTTGCCGGATGGTCTGATCATTCGCGGCGGCAATCTCCACTCCGCCCGGGTCGAGAGTTACAGCGATCATCGCATCGCCATGGCTCTGGCGATCGCCGGAATGTGTCTGGACGGTGAAACTGTTATCGACCACGCCGAAGGGATCCCGGTATCTTATCCGGGATTCGTTTCTGATTTCAAAGCTCTCGGGGCCGATTTTACTCTGGAGTGAACTCTTCCTGATCCGGATGGCGTCCTGTTCAAATCGCTAAAAGCGTGAAAATTCGTTTTTTTACTCTGATACTTTGTTTAAAAAGCGGAAAATAAATAAAAAACGCCTTGTAAAACAGTGTATTCAGATGTATATTAACCCTGATTTGCTGTAAAAGGGAAATCAACTTGTTTAAGTAAGTTCTGTCACCTTGCTGTAAGCATCGGCAGAAAGAATTTATCCGGACACCGTGTCCGGGCTAACTATCTTTGTCAAGGAGTGATTACAATGGCAAAAAAACGGTACGTTGTTTGTGGTGTTTCCACCCGGGCAATCGGAATGTACATTCGCCCCATCGTGGAGAAATTCAACCATTGCGCCGAGCTGGTCGGTATGCTGGATATCGATCCGCTGCGTTTCAAGGTGGCTAAAGATCTGGTCAATGGTCTTGCTGATAAAAATGTTGCAGAATACGCTGTTACCCTCGAAAACTGGAAAGAGGGCTTCGATCGCATGATTTCCGAGCAGAAGCCGGATTCTGTTATCGTCGTCTGTCAGGACAGCTATCATGTCGATTACATCGTCCGCGGTCTGGAAGCCGATCTGGAAGTTATCAGCGAAAAACCGATGACCACCAATATCGCCGATGCGCTCCGGGTCATCGAAGCGGAAGATAAATCCAAAGGCAAACTCATCTGCACATTCAACTACCGTTACAAGCCGACCCACCGCAAATTGCGCGAAATGATCCTTGACGGCAAGATCGGCCGGGTCACTCACGTCGATTTGAACTGGTACATCGATATCAAGCACGGCTCCAGTTACTTCAACCGCTGGAACCGTATGCGGGAAAATTCCGGAAGTCTTTCCATCCACAAATCCAGTCACCACTTTGACCTGGTCAGCTGGTGGGTCGATGGCATTCCGGAATATGTCCACGCCTTCGGCGGCTTGAACCACTATGGTCCGGAAGGCGAATTCAACCCCTCCAAAAAGGACAACCGTCACTGCAACGGATGTTCCGAACGGACCCGCTGCGCCTACAAGAGACGCTGGGAAACCCGTAACTCCACCATCTTTGCTGCGGACGATCACATCAACGCCTACGAAACCAAGATTAAACAGTTCACCACCTATCGTCCCGATATGTGTATCTTTGATTCGGAAATCAACATTCAGGATACTTTCGTGGTCAACGTGAAGTACAGAAACGGCGTGCTGTTGAATTATTCCGCCAACTTCTCCACTCCCTACGAAGGCTATCGCCTCGCGATCAACGGTACCCGCGGCCGTCTGGAAACTCTGGAATTCAACAACCGCGGCGTGCTGGCGATGCCGGATCCCAATGAAGGCGATCAGTACATCGATTACTTCCCGATTTTCGGCGGACGTGAACGCATCAACGTCATCTCCTCTGCCGGTGGTCACGGCGGCGGCGACCCGCTGCTGCTCGAAGATATCTTCCTCGGCGAAGATCCCGATCGCAAGTTTGACATCCTTGCCAAATCGGTCGATGGTCTGCGTGCCATCAGCGTCGGCGATGCGGTGTTCAACTCCATCCAGGACGGAACCGTTCAGGATCTGACCGGCTTTATCCGCTGACCGTTTTAAACGGTTGTCAAAGAAAAGGGCTGTTGCAAAACCTCTGGTGAGGAATGCAGCAGCCCTTGATTTTTTTTATTGCGGAATCGAATTGTTTCCAGTCTTATTTTTCAAAACCGAGAGGGACGAGCGTTCGCTCATCCTGTTCTTTCCGGCTGAAATAGAGCGGAGCACTGCAAATGTATTTGCGTTTGCAATAAAATGGTCCCAGCATATTGCGTGGCGAATTGACCAGTTCGATTTCGATGGTGCAGCCTTTGCCCCGTGGAATAAATTTGCTGATATCCAGTTTATAAGGCGGATGCCAGATGATGCCGGCAGCTTTTCCGGAAATTCTTACTCTGGCCAGAGCTCCGTGAAATTGCGGCAGACGCAAACTGACTGCGGAGGAACTGCCGGTGTATTCAAAACGGCACACCACCTGGCCGCAGAAAAATGGCAGTCCCTGATCGGTCATGTCAGATCTGGTGAGTTTGTCCGGCAACGCATAAATACGGGTTCCCGGACGGTTAACGGCAAAATCTCCCAGTAAATAGATCGCTTCCAATCCGGGATGTCTGCCATCATAGGCGGTGTGTATTTCCAACGTGTTGAGGCCGTGTTTCAAAACGTTTCCCGGGAAGCGAACAATTTTGAATGCCGGGTCGATAAACCATTTCCCGGTGACGATCTCTCCGGCAACGCCATTGAGGATAGCGGTATTGAATTCCGGATTTTCAATGGCAACTTCCAGAGGCAGACCGGTGATGTCAGATTCAAATTCCGTGCGTAAAATCACCGGCAGCGGATCCACCTCCGGCGGCGGAGGTGCTGCCCAGGGCTGAACCATATCACCGCAGCGAACCGGAATTCCAAGTTTGTTGCGGAGCAGATTGTCGATTTCAAGAATATAATGCTTTTGTCCATCGACCGCATCACAGAAGAAGTGATCGAGGAGCAAAATATTTTTACTATTGAGCGTGTAATCGAATTTTTCCGGCAACGTGATGTATTGCACAGGGTGCTTTACCGGTTTTGCCGGAATCGGAACTGCATCGGGATCAAGTACCAGCATCCGGGTTTGCAGCCGGTCAAAATCACACTGAATTTCCCAATGATCGTCCTTTCGTACGGCATTGACCGGATAAAAACAATCTTTTTCCGGATCGTATTCGCAGGGAGGAACTGTTATTGCACTTTTCCAGCGGATGGTGACATTGTGCAATGTCGCCTGCCGCTCATGAAGAAGCGGCAGACTCCACGGTGCAGCCGTATCACGTTCAGCTGCCGCCATATTGGTCAGCAGCAAATGTTCGCAACGTTTCCGGCAGAAAAGTGCGGTTTGAAGCATTCCGTTGTCACCGGAAATTTCCCAGCGTGACAAGCGGTCAAGAGCATTCCAATTATCGGATTCAAGCGGGAATTTGCCCGGCAAGGTTTCGCCGTCGATCCGTTCCGGAGCTGCAGAGGCAAAAACAACGGTTCCTCCGGCTGCCTGAAATTGACGGAGCAGTTCAAGCGTGGTGGAGCGGATCGTTTTCATCTCCGGCAATATCACTGCCTGATAAGCAACTTTGCCCAATTGCAATTTATTTCCGGAAACCTTGCCCCGTTCTGCAAGCAGGATTTCGCTGCCCAGATCAAAGGCGATGTTTTCTTTTTGCAGTTTCTTTATCAGTAAACTGTAACGCAGGTCAAATTCCTTTACCCCGGCATCCTGAGTAAAGTTGGAAAATGCCATTCCCCAGACCGATTCCACCGGCGAAATCACCAGCGTTTCAGCGTAGCGGTCGCTCCGGTAGATTTGTCCGGCAAGGCGATTGAAGCGTTCTTCCACCAGATTGTAATCGCTGCACCACGGCATTTGAAACGATATGCTCGCCGGATAATCCCGTTTGGCTTCTCCTGAAATGGTGTAGTCGGAGAGATGCGGACAGCGGAAGTTGATCCCGTGTCCAAGCAGCAGATCTCCGATGAGCTGATGGCCTTCCGGGGGGTATTCCCATCCGGTGCCGCCATATATTTCTGCCAGCCGGTCAGGTTGGCCGTACTGTCTGGCGACTGATCCGAGCTGCCGGGGGGGCAGGTGATTGAATGTGTGTCCTCCCAGCTGATCGATCCCCGGCATTCCGAAATACGGGTAAAAGCTCATCACATCACCGCAGTTCCAGGTTTGGGTGATCAGGCTGTCTTCCCCCATCATGTGTCCGGTGTAGATAAGATCATTTTTCCGGTGCCATTTTCCGATCAGTGCCACATTGTTTTTGCGGAAAAGTTCCGTTACCGTGTTTATGTAGTGGTAGCGGACGGCGTTGAATTCGCCTCCGGTATCTTTGCAAAAAAGTTCCGGCAGGCGTTCAAAAATATCATAATGATAACGTTTTTTAATCAGGGTTCTCACTTTGGGATCGTAGGGGACGGTGACCCAGTGGGAATTGGACCAGTCAGCTTTGGTGGCAAAAAATCCGTATTGCGGTTCGTCGGTGAATACTCCGGGGAAATCACCTTTGCTGCACTCTTTGTTGTAGCGTTCGTGGGTGGTCTCAAGAAAGTATTCCGTGGCTTTGCGGTTCATCACATTTGCATAGCAGAAACCGTTGTACCAATTGCTGGAAGTTGCGCAGTCAACGGTGAAGCGCACCGGTTTGCCATTGATGTTGAATCTGCCGACTGTTTTTCCGGGGGCAGGGGGTATACCGGGAAGGTTTTCATCGAAGTAGATCCATTGCAGCCGGAATTTTTTATGCCGGGTGACCAAACCTCCGGCGTATCCGGATGGCCAGCGGTCTTCGTCATATATCCAGGTTTTAAGTCCGAGTTTTTTTCCTTCCCGGACACAGGATTTTATCATATCGAACCAGCGTTTGGAGAGATATTCCGTAGCCAGCCCGGTGCGTGAATGCATAAAGACTCCGCCGAATCCCATTTTTTTGAAAAAACGCATCTGCCGTTTCAATTCGGCGGCATTCAATTTGCCGTTCCAGGACCAGAAGGGGGCTGAATTTTTCATCTATTTGCTCAATTCCTGTTTGAACATGGTGTAGGTGCTTTCCCATCCGCCGCGGCATTCGATAAACAGTTTGGCTCCGGCAAAACATCCGTTGCGCCATTCGTTGATAAAGGATGCCAGAGAGATCAGTCGCTGATACCAGCCGGTGATCGGGGTGTGATTATGGTATCCTTCGGCATCGCTGGTGACCTGATGCAAATGCATCCCGACGATATTTCCCCGCAGTGCATCATACCACTGGGCAAGCGAATGTTGCCGGTAAAATACTCCGTTATTCCGGGCGTGTCCGATATCAAGCAGAGCTCCGATTTTGTGCTGAGGCAAACGGTCACGGAGAGTTTGGATCATTTTCAGCTGTTCAAATGGAGTGTATCCGAAACGGCGTTCAAATTCAGTTTCGTTTTTGACCAGATGCATATTTTCGATGCCGAAAACTGCTTGCGGGGCAAGTTCCAACACATTGCAGAAAAGGTCGGTCATCCGTTCAAAATCGGCAGGTGTTGCAAGCTCGGCAAGCGTCGCTTTGGGAACGTGCAGCGTGAATTGTTCTGCTCCGATATCAATGCCCCGCTTCACCGCTTCTGCGGCGGCATCCGGATTGGCAAAAGAGATGTCCGGCAGATGTACGGAAATCACTCCGCCGGTCTGTTCTCTGTAGTTTTTGGCAGCTTGGGCAGTGGTGTCGATTCTGGTCAGAGTGTGGAGGATTTCCACCGCCGGAATATTCAATTCGACCGCCCGGCTCAACTCCTGAACCGCATCGTATTTCACGGATACTCCGATTTGTCCGAGCAGTCCGGCACGTTCCCGGCGGCTCCATTCGCTGACAGAAAAACCCGGCAGCACCTTTTCGGTGCGCTGACAGTTGTTTCCGGAAACGGTGAAAAATGTTACTGCCGGAGCTCCGCCGATAACCTTGTCCGGATCCAGGCCGCGCACGACTTCAATGCCATTTTCACTGCGGTCGATGTGGGAGTGTCCGGCGATTTGCATATCGACATTTGCCGGTAATTCTTTTAACGGCCAATGTCCGGCAAGGATCCGGAGTTTGGCAGATCGGGTGTCGGGAAGCGGAGTTTCGGCATTGAATATTTCAACTTCCGGAGAGATGAATTTCCCGTAATCTGCGATCATCCGGTCAAAACCCGGAATCCCCTGTTCTGTATTTCCCTGAGTTATCACCAACGGAGTTTGAGCGGCACGCAGGGAATCCAGCAGAAATTTTGCCGCATTAAAGGCTTCCGCTTTAGCCATGTCTCCGGCACATACGATAACATCAGCTTTTTCTTCGATGCAGCACCCGATGGCATCCTGCAAAACTTTTACGTGCATTGACGGCAGTTCATCCGGCAAATGCAAATCCGCTAACACCGCAATTTTCAACATTCAAAAACATCTCCATCGTGAGCGATTTCCACCGGGAAAGGTAAATCGCGGCAGTATTCGAGCAGCTTTGCCTCGCCTTCGTTATGCCAGCAGTTTCCGATGTGGGTGAATATCAGCCGTTTGATCGGGCAGGTCGGCAAAATCGAACTTATAGTGTCAATATTTATGTGAGTTGCTTCAGTTACACAGATATCGCAGGGCTCATTGCGGACGAGCTGCGGAAAATCGCTGCAGTCGTGCCGCAAATCTCCGGTGAAAACGATTCTCATGCCGTCGGCAAAATCAAATTTGTAACCGTAGCTTTTGCCTTCACCGCGCAGATGATCGGTCGGAACTCCGGAAACCGTGACATTGTCATCAGTATAAATCACACCGTCATGGGCGAGATCAAATGCCACATCTCCGGTTTCCCAGTCGCGGTGCTGAACTGCCAGCCAGCCTTGCAGAGCAGGAGCGACCTCCGCTTCCGGGAAAAAGAAGCGAACCGGTGGTGCCGTCACATGGTGTTTGGTCAGTGATTTGATCAAACCAGGAACTCCGCCGATGTGATCATCGTGGGTATGCGTGATAAAAGCTGCACGCAGAGACTTCATGGAGTAACCTCCCATGGTCATCAATGCGTTGACCGGGGCGCCTGAATCAATTAAAAAACCGTAATCTTCCACCTGAAGCAAAGTGGAGGAGTTGAACCGGCTGCGGGTGGAATCCCCGTGGCTGGTTCCCAGAGTAACGATGCGTTTTGAAATCATTCTGTTTCGACTTCCAATGCCATATTTGTCAACCATACTGCCGCGGTTTTTTTACGCGGATTGCGTTCCCGTTCCGCCCGCGGATCGCGAAGGCGTAATTTACACCAGAAATGACCTTTTTTCAAGGATTCATTTACAATCTCTGTAACATCGATGCGGTAAAGTTTGCGTGAAGAAATGGTCCACTTTTTGACAAGTTTTACATCATGTTTGGTAAGATCCTGCGGATGCGGAGCCGAGATGTTGCTGTCTATGGCTTCGAGGATGTATTCCCGGGGGAGCTTTTCGCCGTAGAGGGCGTAGGTACTGCGGAAGACCGCTTTTTTGACCTTTTTGCCGAACAGTGAGCGCAGGTCAAAGTGCAGCAGGAGCAGATCGTTGCGCTTGCTGTTGTTCACATTGCCGGCCATGGCTTTGGTGCCGCCGACACCGCCGGGATTCCACAGTTTGCCTTTACGGCTTCCGGAATTGACTTGGGGGGCAATGATCTTATCCTGAAGTTTTTCCACCTTGCCCCATTTTACGGTGGCAAATTTGTCCATGCAGTAATGGAGGAATTGTCCGGTGGGTGCCCAGGCACTCAGATTGCTGTTGTCAGCAGCTGAGCCGAAGTGACGGTAACGGTAAAAATTGACATAGAACGGTGTTTTGCCATCCAGATCAAGCTCTTTCAGCGGGATGGAGACATCCATCTGCCAGTAGCTGTCAAAGAATCTGACCTGAGTTTCGGCTCCGAAATTTCTGCCGCCGAGAATGCGTTTGCCATCGCGCAACGCTCCCCATTTAGCTCCGGCAACATTGAAATAAAACTGCCGGCACTTTTTATCATTGACCCGGACGGTACCGATGCTGTTATCCTGAGTTATGAATACCTCCAGACCGTCTCTGGCCCATATTTTTTTACTGGGGGTGCGTTCCAGTTCTTTGATGCGGGGTTCAAAGCAGATGAATCGCAAATAGAGTTTTTCGCCGTCGCCCCGCATGGTGACATAACTTTTGACATCAGTATATTCGCCGTTTTTGGAGACAAAGTCCTGCATCGGAGCGAATTCTTTACCGATGGTCATGGAGGGAGTTTTCAAATTGGCCAGAGCGATAAGGGTTTTTGCTCCGATGCTGAATTCGCTTTTGACCCATTCGATACGTTTCCGGTAGATGGACTCTTTGGCTGTTTTGGCGGCGGCTTCATCCAGCAGCCGGAGCATCTTTTTGGCCACATCCGGAGGGAAAACTTCCGTGGGGGCCAGCGTGTAATCAAGCCAGCCGATGCGGGAACGCATGAACTTGGCACCGATCTCGTTGCGGCGGTTTTCGGCGGTCAGCCAGAATTCCCGCATCTCTTTTTGAGCCGGTCCGTAGAAGCGGGTGAAATATTCTTCCAGCATGGCATCGACATCCTGATTGACATCCCAGTAGAGCTGGCTGGTGACATAGATGTTCAAATGGGTCATTGCCGGGAATGCAGCTTTGTGTTTGTGGATGGCACTTTCGATAAATTCACCAAAAGCTCCGATCGATTTCATGTAGCGGAGATCTTCTGCGATAGTCTTGGTGAAAATCACCGGCAGATTGGCCCAGGGGACCCGGCTGTCAAGATAGTAATCCCAGAAGGTCAAGCGTCCGGGAGCCGCTTTGTTCCACATATCGTGGCGGCGGCGGACATCCGCTTTGTAGGCCGGATCAAGATAAGCGGAACGCTTCTTGCAAATCAGCACGATAACATTTTTTTCCAACGGGAAAGGCGGAACATCACTGCATTCGTGGTAAGCTGCTCCGGCAACAAATTTGTCCGGATGACGGACCGCCACCTGTTTGGCTACGGCGTTGACAAATTTCCAGATATGATAGGAGAATTTTCCGGCATCCGGTTTGGTACGGTCAACTTCCGGGTAGCAGTTCGGGCATTCGCAGCAGCGGCGAAGTCCGTCGCCGGGGAAAACCGGGAAAACGGTCTGTTCCGGATGGGCATCAAAGTATTTGTTGATGTAATCTCCGAATGCCTTGATCACATCCGGATTGGTCAGACAGAGATGGACACCGCCGCCGCAAAGTTTGCCGGCGACATCCCGTTTGCCGTTGATCATGGCGCAATATTCCGGATTCGCCTGCGCCAGTTTACGCAGCACATAGAAGCTGTGGTTGATCTGCATAAGCTTGCTGCCGCCGAGCCGGAGCCGTTTGAAAAGTTTGGCCCCTTCGTTGGAATACCCCATGTGGGTGAAGCGGAGGAAACGGTAATGGAAATCCGGTGCAACGGTCAGATCGAATTCGGGCAGCACCAGTTTTTCGGTTTTTTCCGGAAGGACTTCACCCAATTCGCCATCAGCGTACCAGCGGACACCGAAATTTTTCTGAAGCAGATGATAGACACCATTCAAGGTTCCGGAATCACCGAAAGCTCCGATTTTCAGTTTTTTGTTCCAAACGGTTCCGGGGTTCCACGGATCACGGAAACCCACCACCGGCATTTTGCCGGTAAAATCATTGCCCAGAACGACTAACGCATTATCAAAACTTCTGATGACATAACCATCGGATTTGAGAGTTTTCCCATCGACTTTCAAAGTTGAAACGGCCTGACTTTTGCCGAGATAAAAGGCCGGTTCCTTACGGAGTTGGCCATCTTTGTAAAGTTTCATCCGGGTACCGGTGATTTTACGGACGTATTCGATCAATTCTCCGGCGGCGTATTCTACCGTATACGGTGCATCCGGAGCGATAACCACCGATTTTAGAATTTTCCCTTTGTGCTCAACACTGCCCAAAAGCGACAAAGCACTGAGCAATGCAGACAGCAAAACAAACTTTTTCATGAAACTATCCTTATTTTTTTCTTTATTTCTGTTTTGAACAGAATTTGATGTTGGTTATTTTGAATCCATCGGCGTCAGTTCCTTGCGATACGACATCGCGTTTGAGATAGCTGCTGGTCCGCGCACCACCGTCCAGGCAGGCGTAATTTGCCTTGTTGGAACCGTGATAGTTTCTGATGCTTTCCAGAGAAGCCCGGATGACATTGCTGTGTCCTTTGCCGCCGTAAGCAATTACATTATCTTCACTTGCCCTGTCTATGAAGGTCATGAATTTTGCCGGTTTGGTGATTTGTCCGATTTTTACGGAAATTTTATTATGAGTCAGGCCGATCTTTTTTTCATCGTCCCAGCTGTCTCCAGCGTTGATTCCGTAGCTGGCCGGTGTTTTGGAAGCATCTTTACGCCCGATTTTGTCGGTAGGACAGAGGAATGGTCCGGAATCGGGATATTTGTAGGTGCCATAGTAGAAGTTCATACCGACATACTTTGAAATTGCGCAATGCCACGTTTCCCACATGCCTTCCGGTCCCTGATAGGCGACGCTGTAGCCCTGGTTGTCATCGGCGTACATAAGCAATGCACTGCCGATCTGTTTCAAATTTGAAGTGCAACTGCTCATCCTTCCCCGTTCTCTTGCGTTTTGGAGTGCGGGAAGCAGCATCGCTGCCAATATGGCGATAATGGCAATGACGACCAGCAGTTCAATCAGAGTGAACCCGGAACGGACGGCGGAAACAGGATTATTCATGCGTTTGGTATTCATGGAAAAGTTCTCCCGTAATAATAAGTAAATATTTGTTGTTGTATAAACTATAATCCCTCAATACAGTTTTAGCAAGCATCGGAATGCTAAAAAATAGCACAAAATAACAAAAAAGTGTGAAAATTTTTCTGCCGCTGATAAATTGCAGTTTGACAAAGATTTCAAGCGAGATTATTTTAATTGCCGTGCGGAGATGCCGAAGCCGGATCACCCCGGCGATATCAAGTAAAATCAGCACAAGTTTACAAAATAATTTTTACAGGGAGCACTTCGGTGAATATCACCAACTTTTTGACATACAACCGCCGTCACAGCGGTTTGCAGATCGGGATAAACTTTTTCTGCCACGATTCGGAAAACAATCCGGAAATGCACGAACATCTGGACTTTTATGAGTTTGTCATTGTGGAATCCGGTTGTGCGGTTCACTCCCATAACGGCCGGGATTCTCTGGTCGGGCCGGGGAGCGTGTTCATAATCGTTCCCGGAGAACGCCACTGCTATAAATCACCCAATGAACTGCGCATATACAATCTGCTGTTGAAGCAGGAGTTCATGGAGAGTTTTTTTCATGATCTCACCGGGCTGCCTGGATTTCAGCTGCTTTTCGGGCATCAGCCGGCGGTCATCCGGCAGGAATTTTTTTACGAATTGATCCGGGATATCGCCCGTCTGCACAAGATTTCCGGAGGCAGGGAGGCCGGTTACCGGACTGCTATGATAGCGAACTTTTTGACTGTTCTGCATAAAATGTGCAGTTCGGCACTGGTGCCGACAACGGAAAATTCAAGCAAAGTCTCCCGGATAAGCGATGTGATAACTTTTATGAAAAACAGTTACAACAAATCCCATTCACTGGAATCGCTCGCCCGGCGGGCCGGTATGAGCATCAGCGGTTTTCAGCAGAAATTCCGTCAGCTTATGGGGACTTCACCTATGAATTACCTGCTGCTGCTACGGTTGGAATCCGCAGCAGAATTGTTGCTGCTGCCGGGAGATCTGAGTATTGCTGATATTGCTGAGCGCACCGGATTTTATGACGGAAATTATTTTGCCCGCTGCTTTAAAAAACAATTCGGCATGACTCCGACCCGTTACCGCAAATTTCCACGGTGAAACAGGACGGCGGTAGTTCAATTTATCCGGGTGCTGGATATACCCGGTTTTTTAAGCAAGATAACTTGGCAAAAAAATATTTCCACACTTGCATTAGTCTGCTGAGAAATGTATATTTAAACGATGTAATTTACAGTTAACGGAGATTTTTATGAAAAGATTGCTCGCTGTTGTCGCCGACGGCTTTGAAGAAACCGAACTTATTGCCGTTGTTGATTGTATGCGCCGGCTCGGCGTGGAAGTTGTTGTGGCCGGTCTGTCGGCTGTTGAACTTAATGGTGCCCATCAGATCGCACTCAAGGCCGATGCTTTGCTGGATGATCTGGATGTGGAGGCGTTTGACGGAATATTTCTGCCCGGCGGATTACCGGGAGCTGCCACGTTGTACGATTCCGTTGAGGTCGGATGCTGGGTTTCGGAAATGAACAATGCCGGGAAGGTCGTTTCCGCCATTTGTGCTGCTCCGATCGTGCTCGCCAAAGCCGGATTGCTGGTCAATCGCAAATTTACGATGTATCCCGGTTTCGACAGCTATCTCAACGGTGCAGAATATACCGCCGCTCCGGCTGAAATAGACGGTAATATCGTCACCGGCAAAGGCCCCGGAGCTGTCTATGCGTTCGCCGGAAAGCTGGCGGAAGCTCTGGGGTTGAAAACTGAATGTGAAGAACTTTTTAAAGCAATGTTTGTGGAGCTGTAAATGTCTGCTGTTTTTGATGTAACAAAAAAAGATTCCACTTCTGCTGCCCGTCGGGGAGTGCTTCACACCCGGCGCGGCGATATTCAAACTCCGATCTTCATGCCGGTCGGAACCCGTGGAAGTGTCAAAGCGGTTTCTCCTGCCGAATTGGATGATCTGCAGGCGCAAATCATTCTCGGCAACACCTATCATCTGTTTCTGCGTCCGGGACTTGAGGTGATCAAGGCCGCCGGCGGATTGCATAAATTTGCATCGTTTTCCAAGCCGATTTTGACTGATTCCGGTGGTTTTCAGGTGTTCAGTCTGGCATCTTTGCGCAAAATAATGCCGGATGGAGTGAAGTTCGCCTCCCATATCGACGGCAGCCGTTTTTTTCTCGGGCCCGTGGAATCCATGCATATTCAGCGTACTCTGGATTCGGATATCGTGATGGCGTTCGACGAATGCACCC
>JAZRNP010000008.1:0-1922 GCA_045648225.1 Victivallaceae bacterium
GGGCAGCAGTGCCACCAATATCCCTGGCGTTTTTGCGGCCGGAGACTGCATGGACAACCGCTACCGTCAGGCGATCGTAGCTGCCGGAAACGGTGCCAGGGCAGCATTGGATGCGGAGAAATATCTTGCCGGATAATATGAGTTTCCGGATAATCCGTAACCGGAGACGGCGTCATATTGCCATGCGCATTGCTCCGGATGGGATGGTGGAACTGCTCGCACCACCGGAGGTTCCGGATGATTTTCTGGAGCATTTGTTTTACCGCAAGCAGGACGAAATTGAGATTCTGAAGCGGAAAACTTCCCGTTTGCGTCGGGCGACTCCGGAGTTTTCCGAGGGTGAACTCTTTGCATTGCTGGGCAAATTTTATCCGCTCCATTTGAGCCGACGGCTGAAAATTTTTGACGGAAACCGGTTCATTATCCCAGATGGCTCAAAAGAGGAAAAAGCTGCTCATCTGGTCGATCTGTACCGGGAAATTGCCGAAAGATTTCTGATCCGGCGAGCTGGAGAAGTTTCCTCCATCACCTCTTTGAAGCCGAAAAAGTGGCGCATCAGCAGTACCGAACGCCGCTGGGGATCATGCAGCAGCGGCACGATCGCACTCTCCTGGAAACTTATCCGCTGCCCGCGTGAAACGATCGATTATGTTATAATCCATGAATTGGCCCATTTACAGGAGCTGAATCATTCTCCGGCATTCTGGGATGCGGTCGCGATTCATTGTCCGGATTTTCGCAAACTCCGGCAGGAACTCAATGATTTTGCCCGGACGCTTCCGCTGATTTGATGAAAAGTGTGCATCCGCCGGTGGCAGATTTTTTTGAGGAAGATTGCCTCCTGCTCAACCGTCCCGCAATAAATTGCGTGACATCGCATCCGGCAAGAGGTGTCACCTGTCGGTGACTTGAACGCTTCGCTGATATTTCGCCGCTATACGGCGACCAGCGTATCCGCCGCTGGACCGCGTCCGGCGAAGCCGCCGGTGGCAGATTTTTTATTTTCAGTTTGTGGCGGCGGCTTTGAGTTTTTCCGGCAAACGGGAATAGCGGGGACGTTGACGGAAATTTTTTACCGCCATCTCCACCGCTTTGCGGCTGCCGATCAGGATCAGCAGTTTGCGGGCCCGGGTCATGCCGGTGTAGAGCAGATTGCGCTGGAGCATCATGTAATGCTGGGAGAGCAGCGGTAAAATCACCACCGGAAATTCACTGCCCTGTGATTTGTGGATCGTAATAGCATAAGCCAGAGTCACCTGATCCGCTTCATCAAAGGAGTAATCGACCTGAGTTCCGGAATCAAAATTGATCACAAAAAGTTTACGGGAACGGTCGATTTCGACGATTCTTCCCATATCGCCGTTGAAAACATTTTTGTCGTAGTTGTTTGAGGTTTGCATCACCCGGTCGCCTTTTTTGAAAATCCGGCTGCCGAATTGAAATTCCGACTCCGGTTCGGGGTTGAGCAATCCGGACAACTGTTCGTTGAGCACCACCGTTCCGCAGCTCCCCCGGTTCATCGGGCAGAGCAGTTGGATATCATCCATCGAAGTGAATCCGAATCTTTCCGGTATCCGTTGTGAGACCATTTTTGCAATGAGTTCGGAACATCGTTCCGGGTCGTCCTGTTCGATCCAGTAGAAATCCTGCAATTCTCCGTTGGATGAAGTCTCTTTTTCCGGCAGAACCCCCTGATTGACCCGGTGGGCGTTGACGATGATCCGGCTTCCGGCGGATTGACGGAATATTTTGCTGAGTTTGGTCACTTTGAAAAATCCGCTGGCAATGAGATCATTCAGTACCCGTCCCGGTCCGACTGACGGCAGCTGGTCGGCATCGCCTACTAATATCACTGAACACCCTTCCGGTATTGCCTGAAACAGTTGGCTGGCGAGGATGATATCCAGCATGGATACTTCGTC
>JAZRNP010000009.1:0-4246 GCA_045648225.1 Victivallaceae bacterium
AGGCATCCACAATGCATTCGGATTCAAGTAGCTGCAATGCGACATTGGCATCGCCGACCCGGCCTGCGGCATTGATCCGTGGGGCCAGACGGAATGTGATATCGGCCGGAGCCAATTCGGCACGGATCCGGGAACTTTCGATCAACGCCCGGATTCCGGGGCGCAGCTGACGGCGCAGAGCTTCAATGCCGTACTTGACCAGGATCCGGTTTTCACCGAGCAGCGGCACAATATCCGCCACCGTACCGAGGGCGACGTAGTCCAGGACCTCTTCCAGATTGGTCTGGAAACCGCCGAGATTGTTTTCTCTGCCGTATTTGACGAAAGCGTGGGAAAGTTTGAATGCTGCACCGGCACCGGAAAGCAGCTGCAGATCTTCCAGTTCCGGATAGACCTTGGGGTTGATGACGGCCAATGCTTCAGGCAGTTCGCTTCCTGCTTCATGGTGGTCGGTAACGATGACATCGATACCCATTGCCACTGCATTCTGGACCGCTTCGCAACTGGTGATACCGCAGTCAACTGTGACCAATACACCGCATTTGCCGAACATTTCCAGAGCTTTTTCCAGAGATTCCGGGGTGAAGCCGTAACCGTCATCAAAACGGTGGGGAATAAATGAATTGACAATAGCTCCATTCTGGCGGAGCACCAGTGCCAGAAGTGCACTGGCGGTGATACCGTCGGTATCATAGTCGCCGTGGATCAGAATCGGTTCCCGGTCGGCGATAGCCTGCCACAATCGGGCAGAAGCCTCTCTGATCCCGGGAAAACGGTAGGGATCACTCAAATTTGCCAGTCGCGGATTGATGAAATCACGGACCTGATCTGCGCCGATGCCGCGGGAAGCGAAATATACTGCGATCGGACGGGGAAGTGAAAATTTCTGCTGAATAAGATCAACGTCTTGAGTCAGAAAATTTCCGGACAATTTCCAATTTTTAGCACCCATTGTTTCTTTTCTCTTTATGTTATACTTACCTTTATAAGATAACACCATATTACCTCTTTGTAAAGCATAAAATGCAAAATTTAATGAAATAATCATCATTGTCGCAGGAAATCGCTCTCCATGACGGCACAGCGGCTCTCTGTTTGTAAACTTTTTGAAAAAGTGTTATATTTAACAGACAGCTTTTTGATATGGAGTTTTTTTGATGAATAAATTTTTTGCATTGCTGTCGATGCTGACAATCGGTCGTTGTTTTGCGGAAGCACCAAGCCGGCGAAAGTCAAACGGATCATCACCGGATTTGCTTCAAAAGTCAAGTGTCCGGTTTACACCGGATTCCCGTACGGCCATCATCCTGAAAACTTTTTGATCGACTTTGAACGCCGGATTTTTATTTCCAAACAGGGTGTTTTGCAAATTGAAAAGCTCCCGGAACTGTGAATTTGATGGAAAAAAGACAAAATTTATCATATTATTCTTGACTTTTGTCCCGGGAAGTGATATTTTAAGGTTACGCATTGTCGTATAATCAAAAAATAAATGAGGCTTAAAAATGGGCAACCTGAAAAAGAAACGGCGCAAAAAAATCGCCAAGCACAAACGTAAAAAGCAGTTGAAACTGTTGCGTCACAAAAACAAGTGACCTGAAGTTTCATTTCCGGTTTTTGTGCCGGGAAGTATTTGCAGCGTCCGTTTCCGGCATGGCATTGTTGGTGACGGACGTTTGCTTTTAATGGCTGAATAACCTTTCGGATTAAAATTATGAAAAAAGATTTGCGAAATTTTTCCACCGGCGATATCCTGATTTCTCCATCTCTGCTCGCCGCTGATTTCCGCAACCTCGGCAGTGATATCGCTGAAGTTGCCAAGGCCGGAGCTGAATTGCTCCATCTCGATGTCATGGACGGTAAAATGGTTCCCAATATCTCTTTCGGTGTTCCGGTTATCGAATCCATCCGTCCGGATTCAGAATTGCTCTTTGATGTGCATCTTATGATCGACCGGCCGCTTTTTTACGCTGAAAAATTTGTTAAAGCCGGTGCCGATCATATCACATTCCATGTCGAAAGTTCCGATGATCCCGCCGAAACCATCAAGGCGATCCACGATCTCGGAGTGACCGCCGGGATGTCGCTTAAACCGGGAACTCCCGCTGAAGCTCTTTTCCCCTACCTCGATGACCTTGAACTTGTGCTCGTAATGACCGTTGAACCCGGTTTCGGCGGTCAGAGCTTTATGGCAGATCAGGTGGCCAAAATCGCCGAATTCAAAAAAGAAATCGCCCGTCGCGGCAAATCGATCCACATCGAAGTCGATGGCGGAATCGGTGCAAAGACTGCTCCGTCTGTTCTCGAAGCCGGTGCCAATGTGCTGGTCGCCGGAACAGCGGTTTTCCGCCATCCTCAGGGTATGGCCGCCGGAGTCGCTGCGCTTCGGTAATCGTGTCAGCTTAAAGGAGCGGACGGGCGACGGGGCCCGTATGCGCCAACTGCGTCAGCGGCAGGTCTCGTGAACAGCAATTCACGTCGCCTGCCGCTTTCCTGTTATCATTCCACGATCATCCCGCCGGGAGGATCAGGCGGTTTTGTAAATGGCGTGGGCTGGAGCTGCGCCGATTTTTTTAGCATGGTACTCTGCTTTTTTTGCCGGTAAAGATATTCAATTTTCATCTTTGCAGTAAAAATCCAACAGTTTCCGGACTTTTTCCTCGGCTGCCGGATCGGTGATATTATAACACGCTTCTCTGTAATGTTTCAAATCAAGATATCTGGCAGGCATCGCTAAAAGTTGGATAACTTCATCTTCATAGCGAACAATCAAAAAACCTTTTCGGGTTTCGCTCCTGACCAATACGATTTGTTTTGCGATTGCTTCATGTTTTTCAGCAGTAAATTTTACTGGAAACGTGATCTTGAAAAGCTTCATTCCCCAAGGCGTATCGCAAAAAACACTCAATTGCTTAACTGTTTTATATTCTTTGTAAAAAGTATATTCATATCCTGCCACATACATTCCATAAAGCAGCAGCGGCAATACGATAACGGCAATTCCGCTCCACAAAATGTAAAACCAGATTTTTTTCTGTTTTATTTTCATTCATTTACCAATTTTGAAAGATAATCTGACAATTCATAAACATGAAAATATAGTGCTTTTTTGCACTTTTTTCAACTTGATCGGAGAATAAACTGACCTGCAAACGATTGATTTATAATCTCACGCATATAAGCGTATTATTACTTGATTTTATCAAAAAATCGCATAATGTCAAGCGACTGCCGGTAAAGATATTCAATCTTCATCTTTGCAGTAAATATCCAACAGTTTCCGGACTTTTTCCTCGGCTGCCGGATCGGTGATATTGTAACATACAGCATGGAGGTATTTCCAATTAAGAAATTTTGTCAAATGAAGTGGTGAAAGCTGAATATGACCGTCTGCGAATCTGGAAATTATAAATGTTTTTTTATTTTCAGCTCGAACCAATAACAATTGTAACATATCTGCATCGTGTTCGTTGGACACAAATTTTACCGGCAAATCGATTTCAAAACGATTATATTCCCGATTGTAGATATGAAGAAGTTTCACTTTTTCAACGGTTTTATACTCTTCATAAAAGGTGTATTCATACCATGCTGTATAAATTCCCAAAAGCAGCAACGGCAATGTCACAACAGCAAAACCGCTCCATAAAATCCAAATCCATATCTTTTTTTTATTCATTTTCATTTACTAATTTAGTAAGATAGTCTGACAACCCGCTGGACTTTATTCCATGCCAATATGCATTCGGGTAATTTTCAGCCCCAATTTTATCCTTCGCATAAATAACTTGTATTCCGCTGTTCCAAACGGCACACATTGAATTTAACAACCATTGTGGAACATTCATGTCAATAATATTTTTGTTTTCTAATATAGTTGTTTTTTTAAAAGAATACAAGCCTGAAATAATGAAACCTTTTCCCAGTTTATCGTTTTTTATGCTTGCCCGAAACTCTTCCAGATAATCCTTTAAAATTCTTGCGGAAACAGCGACACTGCCTTCGTAAGAATTCAGCATATTTTTAATTTCTGAATCAGAACCAGTTATCCCATGCGCACGTGCGGTTTTTACTGCGATTTGTGCATAACCGATGCCGCCTCGAGATGTCGCGCCGCTCCGTTGTCACGGCTTGATCGATTTTTGCAAAACGGTTTGACCCTCCATTTGGGATTCGACGAGGAGGGCGCAGCCCGACGAAGAGCCGGAGCGGAGCGGCGGCAACCCACAGGAAAGTGAGTAATCCC
>JAZRNP010000010.1:0-6957 GCA_045648225.1 Victivallaceae bacterium
AGTCGAATGGTCAGACCTCGACATGAGCAAATGCAACACCACTTTCCGCGGTGCCGTTGATTCGGGCGTACCGCAGGAAGATCCCTATATGCCGGATACCAATTATGTACCTGGCAGCTGGTCACCTTTCTATCACAAGCCGCGCAATCTCTACAACACCGGACAGGCGGTCTGCGGTTCCCGCGGATGCACCAGAGCATGTATGATAAGCCTGGAAAGCCGCGGCGTACTGCAGAATACCTTCAAGCAGAAATTCCGCCGCCGGCCCGAATGGAGTATCGACTGGAGCACTCCGCATAATCCGGATGATCAGGGCAAAGAAGATAAACACTATGTCGATTGAAATATGCCGCACTCTGAGCTTATTCAATCCCTCCTGCGCGGTCTGGATATCTTAAAGCATATATCCAACCGCCCGGAAGGGATGCGTCTAAATGAACTGACCGCAGTAACCGGACTGAAAAAACCGACACTGCATAATATTTTGCGCACTCTTGCCGCACGGGGATTTGTCTTCAAAGACAACATGAACCGCTTCAATATCGGTCCGGCTCTCTATGAGATCTCCGGCGCCGGCAGTCTGATGCGGCGGCAGATGAAAGCTCAGAGCAAAATTGCTTCTCTGGCAGAAGAACTTCCGGGATGCACGATAACCTTATCCACTCTTTCCGTGGATACCGTCCGCTGCCTGCTCCGGATATCTCCGGATGCCCCCGGGGAAATCCAACGCCCGACGGATCGCTGCTTCACCCCTTATGTGATGGCATCTTCCATCGTACTGCAGGCAGTATATCCGGAAGAATCAATCCAGCTGGAGGAGCGTTATCCTTTCGATGAATACGGAGTGGGGATGTGGGGAAGTCTGGAAAATTTTTCAGCGGCAAAGCAGAAAGTTCTGCAGGACGGATTTTGCAGCCGTATATCCAGGGGAATGCTTTCACTGGCATTTGCCATGCCGGAATGTTATGTACTGGGATTCCACTCCCCCGTCCAATATAAGTATGATATAGAAAAATACCGTGACGCTGCTTCAAATTTCCGGGATGCAGTATGGGGAGATTGACAGATGAAATTTGCCGCAGGTTTTCAATACATCAACAGCGGAACACTTTTCTGTGAAATAATCGCTGATTATCAAACTCATATCGGAGAAGTCTATTTTTCCTTTCCCGGAACAGCTTCGGGACGCCCGGACGCCGGAACTCCGGAAGAGCGCCTCGATCAACTCGAATATGAGTTGACTGTCATCCGTAAAATGGGTATCGAACTTGACCTGCTGTTTAACGGCAACTGTTACGGAGCTTATGCGGTTTCGGAGAAGTTCCGCGATGAAATCACCGGTATTTTAAAATATCTGGATAAAAAAACTCTGCTGCCGGAAATCGTCACCACTACCTCCCCCTTTGCGGCGGCGGTGATAAAACGCAGTTTCCCGGGAATCGAGATCAGAGCTTCGGTCAACATGAGAATCGATTCAACAACTGCGATGGAATATCTTTCAGATAAGTTTGACAGTTTCTATGTCCGGCGCGATCTGCAGAGAGATCTGGAAACCGTAAAAGAGTTTCACTCCTGGTGCAGGGCAAACGGCAAAAAACTTGGTATGCTGGCAAACAGCGGATGCTTGAGAAATTGTCCTTATCAGACATTTCATGACAATCTGGTGGCACATGACGCCGAAATCAGAGAGGTGCGTAATGTGCGTGACATTATGCCGCATTTGTGCTGGGAACGGTACCAAAAGGCAGAAAACCGGAGCGATTTTTTGAGAAGTTCATGGATCCGCCCGGAAGATGTACAAAAATATGAGCCTTTTATAGATGTGATGAAGTTGGCGACACGGCAGCATATTTCCCCCCGGATGATCATCGGAGCATATATTGCCGGCCGCTTTGAAGGCAACATGTATGATCTTACGGAACCGTGTTTTTCCCAGCGCTTCGCACCGGAAATATTGGACAACCGGGCTTTGGATGGCGTGGAACTGCCGGGAAAATGCGCTTCAAATTGCACTCACTGCGGCAAGTGTGAAGAGATTCTTGCCCGTGCTACGCTGAAACTTTCAGAAGAGATGTGAAAATCCTGACTGCATCACCGGAAAAATGGTGAGTTGAAAAATCGTTCTCCCTTTTTGTTGACGATGGATGTTATATGTGGGAATAAATTTTATCCGCATACCACGAGTTACGAAGTGACTGATCCGAAAGTCCGGGCGAAAAAATATTTTATCCGCAAAAATGATTTGATTTATTGTTGCACGGATATTATATTAGGGGTAAACGGAGAGCATTTATGAAAAAGTTTCTGAAATATTTTATCGTCATGCCGCTGCTGGTGATAATCGGAATAATTCTGTTGAATCAAATTGTTTTTTTGACAGTACAATATTTCGGTTATGTCCGGGTAAAGAATCTGGAAATTGTACAAATTGGAGAAAGCCCGGTGAAAATCAATATTCCGGTAAAATTCCTTTCCAGTGATGATCTTTTCTCCATCAGACCGGTCAGGATGTACACTTCTGATCGGGTGCGTTATGCTTTGCGCAGTATCCCGGAAAAAGGTGAGATTTGGGTGACAGCTCACCACGGAGGATATTTTATCAACCATTACACCGCAAGTTACGAAATAACTGATCCGAAAATCCGGGCGGAACTCATAGAGCTTTTCAAAAAAGCACGGCAGGAAGAAGAGGAACTCATTCAACGCGAAAGAGCCAAAATCCACGATTAATGCCGCGACAATCCGCCGTCGCACAAGGCTATAGCGGACAAGCGGAGCGGCAAAATACCCCGGTTTTCAGGCCGAATTTCGAGCAAGTAGCCGTTGGGCACACTTGTCATAACGGATAGTTACCCATACTGTTAAAAAGTTCTCCTTTTTTGTTGACGATAGGTGTTATATGTGAGTACGCCACAATCACCAATGTCAAACAAAAAAAAGGAGCAATTATGGACGCAGAATACATTAATCAAGAATTATCCAAGCTAACTTTATACAGACGGGGAAAATATTTACGGTTTATTTCTGAAAAAAGCAAAACGACTTGCGAAGAATGTAAAAAAAATGACAAAATGGTTTTTGATGAGAATGATCCATCCAAACCGGAAATTCCGATTCATCCCAACTGCAAATGCCATTATAAAACCTTATACATTGATTCGAGCTTGACAACCGCTATATTTCGTGTCCCCGTACCTCAAACTGGATTCTTGGGCAAAACCATCACCAGCAGGGAAGAATTTTTGGAGAAGTTAGAAACCGGATTTGCTCCGGGGAAGGTAAAGGAATTGATTATTATCAATCATAACGAACATCCTGGAGAATTTGAACTTGGCAGCAGAGCAGAAAGTTTTGATCAGCTTACTGACAGCCAAATACAGCGTTTGAAGCATCATCTTGCTCCTAACGCGCTGATTGATTTGAGAATGTGTGGTGGTATCAGCAACAAAGAAGGAAAAAAAGTCGTTCAGGAGATGGCAAATAAACTGCAATGCCGAATTAAAGCGTATGTAAATCAAGTTTCTCCATTTGGTACGATACCAATTCTGTTTGTAGACCCTTATTCTCCAGATCCCTGGTGGAAACAACTTGCTGATGGTCCCGGAGGAAAGATATTTTATCCACAGAAATAGTTTGACTTATTTCTCAGCTTGGAGTATATTGTGTCCATGAAGGTACAATTGTGATGAAAAAGTTTCTGAAATATTTTATCGTCATGCCGCTGCTGGGGATAATCGGTATTTATGCGCTGAATGCGATTATCTATTTGACAATATGGTATTTCGGGTATATTCGGATAACTAATTTGCCGATTGCAAAAATTATGGAAACTCCGGTGAAGGTCAATATTCCGGTGAAATTCAGCCGACTCTATGACCGGCACAGTATCCCGGGAGTTTCCATGTACACCGCCGACAGGATGCCTTACAGTTTGCGCTGTATTCCGGAGAAAGGAGTGGTTTGGATAACCGCCACTCATATGGGATTCATCAATGTTTACAGCACCAGTTACGAAGTGACCGATCCGAAAGTCAGGGCAGAACTGATTGAACTTTTCAAAAAAGCATGGCAGGAAGAAGAGGAACTCCGGCAACGAGCCAAAAACAATAATTGATGCTGCGACCATCCGCCGCCGGGATGCCGCGATCGAGTTGACGGAGTTGGCAGAGAAAATTGGGAAATGAGAGTTTTACAGTTGAATTTCCTACGGAAAATGATATATTATCCCTAATAACTTATAAGGGATAAGAAATTTTTTATGAAAAAAGTTGGAATAAAAGCAATTATTCTGATACTTTTTTTACTGCATATACCGCTCTTTGCTTCAGAATGGCAAAAGGAATTGGATGCCGCCAAAGCGTTGGGAATAAAATTCAGCAGCGACAACAAAACCTTGCTTAAATGTCCCCGCGATGTTAAAAAAGTGATTATTCCCTCGTGTGTAAATTCCATTGGCGAGTATGCGTTTGAGTTTTGTTACAACTTAACCGGTATAACGATCCCAAACAGTGTAACACATATTGCCCAAGGGGCTTTTGCCGAAATCAAATCAGTAAAGGTTTCCCCTGATCATCCGACACTTATGACCGATGAAGCCGGAGCATTGATCGATGCCAAAAAAGGAATTTTGCTCTTTTTCCCGCCTGACTATAAAGGGCATTACACGATACCGGACAATGTAACGCAGATTGGAGATGAGGCGTTTCATGGGTGTAAAAAACTAAACAGCGTAACGATTCCCAAAAGTGTAAAACGCATTGGTTATCATGCGTTTTACAATTGTCACAAATTAAATAATTTAACGATCCCGAACAGCGTAGAGTATATGGGAAATGGGGCTTTTTCAATATGCGAAAGTTTACGCAGTATAACGATTCCTCCAAGCATAAAACAGATTAGTTTTGCAGCATTCATTCATTGTAAAAATTTAAACAATGTAACTATTTCAAATGGCGTAACTCATATTGGCGGCATGGCGTTCAGTGACTGTATCAATTTAAGCAGTATAACGATTCCACCGAGTGTGACCCACATTGCCGAAAAGGCGTTTGCCGATTGCGATAAATTAAGCAATCTGATGATTCCAAACAATGTTACACATATTGAACAGGGGGCTTTTTATATGTTCAAATCGGTAAAGGTTTCCCCTGATCATCCGACACTTATGACCGATGAAGCCGGAGCATTAATCGACATAAAAAAAGGAATTTTACTCTTTTTTCCTCCGGAGTATAAAGGACATTACACGATACCGGACAATGTAACGCAGATTGGAAATATGGCGTTTTATTGGTGTGAAAACTTGAATAGCGTAACGATTCCCCCAGGTGTGACGAGCATTGGATACAGTGCATTTGAAGAATGTTCCAATTTAAGCAGCGTATCAATTCCAAACAGCGTGACCAGGATTGGTGATAAGGCATTTTCCGGGTGTCGCAACTTAAGACATGTAACGATCCCGGACGGCGTAAAGGAGATTGGCAACGGGGCATTCAGCTGTTGCGACAGATTAACTGATGTAACAATTCCCGGCAGAGTGGAGTTTTTAGGGGGAGAGGTATTTGCCGCATGCGAAAGACTAAAAAGTGTTACGATTTCGGACGGGGTGAAATACATTGTTGACGAAGCGTTTTGGGGGTGCGATAACTTAAGCAACGTTACGATCCCGGACAGCATAATACGCATTGGTCTTGAGGCGTTTGATGGGTGTGACAAATTAAAAAGTGTTACGATTTCTGCCAAAACCGAATATTATCCGGATTCATTCCCAAAAGATTGCAAAATCATCAAACGGTAGCAACCAAATCATATTGAACATGGAGAATGTACCATGAAAAAGTTTCTGAAATATTTTATTGTCATGCCGTTATTGGTGATATTCAGTTTATTTCTGATGTTATATATCTGACAATATTATATTTCAGTTATATCCGGGTAAATATGCTGTCAATTGCACTTGTGAGAGATATTCCGGTTAATATCGATGTTCCGGTGAAATACCGCCATGATTTTCCGACAGATCTTCCCGGAGTTTCAATACGCACGAAAAAAAACAAACGTTATGGTTTGCGGTGTGATTTGGAAAAAAAAGAAATTTTTATAACTATTGTCCGTGCAGGGGTACTTTACGGTTATATGGAAAGTTATGAAATAACCGATCCGAAAGTCCGGGCGGAACTCATTGAACTTTTCAAAAAAGCATGGCAGGAAGAGGAAAAAATCAGACAAAGATTCAAGAACAACGGATAATGCCGCAATCGAGTTGACCAAACTTGCAGAAGAAATTCAGTAACTCGTTACTTGATAGCACCAAAATATGCTTTCCCGTCAATGCCGATACGGAACCACATTATGGGGAAGAACTCGAAGCGCAAACCTTCGCTGGTACATATAATATCTTTATTCTGTGATTCTAAAATATTTTTTTTCACTTCTTCTGTAAAAATCTGCGGATAATATTTCAAAAAATCATCCCGGGTTTCCAAGTAACAAATATCAATATCCGGAACTCTGATTTCAGCCGGATAAATGATCATTTTTGAAATGGCATCCGCATCATTGTTACGAAGATGTTTTTGCAGAGTCGGCAAAATATTTTCGACAGCCGGTTCATCCCGTTTCAATATTCCGGCCGGGTAGTATTTTTCACTACTCAGTTCAGTTGGCAATTCCTTAACAGGCTTCACTTGGGAGACATGCTTATCTCCATAAAAATCTCCGAAAGGGACTTCGACTTTGTGCCATTTTTCATTACTGTCACAGTATTCAATGGTCATCCTGCCATTTTCAAATTGATGCCAGTTGGAGATAAAACCTACATTTTTACCCAAATTACGGGAGAAAACCGTGCGGTCTTTTTCAGTATAATCGGGAATGTGACTCTGAAAAAAATAGTTTTCCCCTTGTTTGTAAATCAAAAACAGATATGTTCTACCGCCAAAATTATATTCTGCATCC
>JAZRNP010000011.1:0-1400 GCA_045648225.1 Victivallaceae bacterium
AAAAAGTAAGATACAACGAAAAAAACTAAAAGTCAAGTCCCGTAAAAATTTTTTCTTAAATTTTTTCAAAATGACAGTGTGCAGAGAAACTGCTCTCTGCAGGAAAACATCAAATATCAGCTTTTTCCCGAACTTTTATCAAATAACGCTTGACAAGTGCCAAGCAGGAGTTATATTAAGTAAATATAGTTGATGTTATGTTGCGGGTGTAGCAAAACGGTTATGCTCCAGCTTCCCAAGCTGGCGACGCCGGTTCGACTCCGGTCACCCGCTCCATTGTTCAACTGCCATGGAGTGCGCACAGTGAGATCAAAAATTACAATTCTTGTTTCTTTGTTTACGGCATTGCTCTTTGTTACCGGATGCACGACCGTCAAACTGCCTTCGGAAGATATCGAAGTACCGGTCAAATACCGGGACATCATCGCCATACTCAAGAGCGACAAATTTCCGGCTGATTCCAAAGAAAAATATGAAGCTGCCAAAGAACTTATCAGCAAAGTCGATCTTTACTACACCCGGGAACTGAAAACAGTGAACAATCTGTTCAACTACAAAGATATGCTGGTCGACAGCAAAGACCGGGACAATCCGGTGTTTTCTTTCAACTACCGCTACCGTGACAACTATATCCGGATCCGCTTTTTCAGCCACAAAATGTTCGTCACCCGGGTCGAAATTTCCGAAAATGGACGATAAAAAGTTCATGGCTCTGGCTCTGGAAGAGGCCCGGGCCGCCTTTGAAGAAGGTGAGGTTCCGATCGGAGCCGTAGTCGTAAAAGACGGTGAAGTCATCGCACGCAGCCACAACCGGGTGGAAACCAGAAAAAGCGTCTCTGCCCACGCTGAATTTGAAGCGATCCACGATGCGGAAAAATTCCTCAATGACTGGCGGATGAGCGACTGTACCATCTATGTCACCAAAGAGCCCTGCCCCATGTGCGCCGGGATGCTGGTTAATTCCCGGATAAAAAGAATCGTTTTCGGTGTATCCGACCGGGCGGCCGGATTCTGCGGCGGATCGTTTGATATCAATTCAGTCCCCGGTCTGCTCTGGCACCCGGAAATCACCGGCGGAGTCTGCGAAGAGGAATCCCTCAAAATCATCCGGGAATTTTTCCGTCTGCGCCGGAGCGAAAAAAAGAACTCTTAAAATAAAAAAGCAGGCAGCACGAACCTTCGTCCGTGCGACCTGCCGCACATTGTCAGATTTTACTTTTTGATCTGATCGATGACCTTGGATGCCGCCTGAATAAATCCGGCAACATTGGAAAGATCTCCGGGAATGATCATGGTATTGTTCTCTTTGGCGAGCTTGCCGAATTCAGCAATATATTTTTCTGCAAGCTGCAGATTTACCGCTTCATTACCGCCCTCGCAGCGGATGGCACTGGCGATGG
>JAZRNP010000012.1:0-3778 GCA_045648225.1 Victivallaceae bacterium
GGGGATGTCCGCAATGTTGCTTCTGTCGGAGGTAAATTCATCATCTCTCCCAATACAGATGTCGAAGTTATCCGGGAAACCAAAAAGTGCGGTCTGGTTTCCATTCCCGGATTTTTTACCGCCAGCGAAGGTTTCACCGCTCAAAAAGCCGGAGCTGATTATCTCAAACTTTTTCCGGCTATTCTCGGTCCTACTTATGTCAAGGATTTGAAAGCAGTTATCACTCTCCCGATCATGGCTGTCGGCGGTGTCAATGCCTCCAATGCCCGGGATTTTATGAAACTTTGCAGCGGACTTGGCATCGGTTCGGCAATCTACGCCCCGGGACGGAGTGCTGCCGAAGTTGAGGCTGCCGCCGGAAAAATCATCGATTCCATCAAATAATTCTGGAGTAATTTGCTATGAAAATCACCTCTCTTGAACTTTTTAAGGTCGCTCCCCGCTGGCTTTTTCTCAAAACGATGACCGATGACGGCATTTGCGGATGGGGAGAACCAGTCATTGAGGGCAGGGCGGATACTGTTGAAGCAGCGGTAAATGAGCTCGCTCCTTATCTCATCAACCGGGATCCGTTTCAGATCGAAGATATCGTTCAGACTCTCTACCGCGGCGGATTTTATCGCGGCGGCCCCATTCTTTCCAGTGCCATTTCCGGAATCGAGCAGACCCTCTGGGATATCAAAGGCAAAGCTCTCAATGTGCCGGTTTACGAACTGCTCGGCGGGTCCGTGCGGGATAAGATCCAGGTTTACTGCTGGATCGGAGGTGATCGCCCCGATGATACCGCTGCCGCAGCCATTGAAAAAGCCGAACAGGGTTACAATGCCGTGAAAATGAACGGCACTGCTGAAATGGATTATATCGATTCATGGAGCAAGGTCGATGCCGCTGTCAAGCGGGTCGCCGCCATCCGGGAGGCCTGCGGAGAAAATTTCGGTATTGCAGTCGATTTTCACGGTCGGGTTCATCAGGCGATGGCCCGGGTGCTGATGCGGGAACTTGAACCTTATCATCTTATGTTTATTGAGGAACCGGTTCTGATCGAAAATATTGAGGCTTTTGCCGAATTGCGTTCCCATACCACGACGCCCATCGCCACCGGCGAACGCAATTTCATGCGGTGGGGATTCAAAGATATCATCACCAAGGGGATCGCTGATATCATTCAGCCTGATCTCTGCCATGCCGGTGGAATCTTTGAGGTTCGCAAGATCGCTGCAATGGCGGAGTGTTATGATGTCGCCGTCGCTCCTCACTGTCCGCTCGGACCGATCGCTCTGGCGGCCAGTCTGCAGCTTGACTGGTGTACTCCCAATGCGGTGATTCAGGAGCAGTCTCTGGGAATTCACTATAATCAGGGGGCTGATCTCCTGGATTATCTGGCCGATCCGACCGTGTTTGAATACCGTGAAGGTTTTGTTTACCGCAACGATCTGCCCGGACTCGGTATTGAGGTCAATGAAACCCGGGTGAGAGAGGCCGCTTCGGTTGGGCACTCCTGGAAAAATCCGATCTGGCGTACCGCCGATGGTGTGGTCGCCGAATGGTAACGCCGGCAGCGGAGCTATGTGCAAAATGAAAAAAGTATTTGTTCTTTTGTCGCTGCTGCTTGGCACTGCTTTGTTTGCTTCAAAAAGCAATTATGATCCTGAGGTATTTGCTGTTCGCGGCAAGGCAAGAGATTATACAGGTGTTTTACCCCCGGAAGTAAAAACAATTGCCATTATCACCCCGGCATCGTATCCGGCTCCGACAAATTTGAATGCCGGTATAGATCTGCTCCGTAAAGCCGGATACAAGGTGAAAGTTTATCCCAACGTTTTGCGGAAACCGGACAATTTGGGGCAAAGCGGATACACTGCCATTCCGCTTTCATATCGGATCGCTGATTTTGAAGCCGCCTGGAGCGATATGGAAAACGATATGATAATTTGCTCCCGGGGCGGTCGCGGAACCGAAGATTTGGTCGCCGGGGTGAATTGGGCAAAACTGCCCCGCCGCCCGGAACTTTATCTGCTCGGATACAGTGACGTTACCATGCTTTTGAGTTTTATGAGTGCCCGCGGTTACGGCCGACCGCTCGCCGGTCCTACTGCAAACAGCTTCCCGGGACTTGCGGCGGCGATTGTTCCGGCGATGAAAAAAGTGCTTCATGGAGAGGAGATATCGTTAAAGCTCAAGCCTTTGAGGCCGGGGGATGCTTCCGGGACTGTGGTTGCCGGATTGCTGTCGCGTTTCGTCCGGGTGGCTGATGCCGGATATGATTTTTCAACCAGAGGAAAGATTGTTGTTATTGAGAATCTGTCCGTTGGTTCCAAAGGAGTTGCCGATTTTCTTGATATTCTGCTGAAAAAAGGTTTCTTCAATGGTGCTGTTGCGGTGGTTTTCGGACACTTTACCAGAACTCCGGATCCCGAACAGGTCACTCTTGTATTGGAAAACTTTGCTGCCAAACTGGATATCCCGGTCTACCGGGGATTCCCTTTCGGTCATCAGGCGGATAATCTGGTGATCGATTTTTCCCGTCCGGCATTTATCAGAAATAATGTGATAACTTTTCCGGAATGTAAAAAACGGTGAAAAGAAAAACGTCCTTGTGTGCTGTTTTTGCGGTTTGCAGGGACGTTTTTTTGTCGCCGGATGAGTAAAAAAGTAAAATTATCTGTTTTTGTCTGCCGGTAAGTCAAAAAATTTAAAAAAACTTTGGTTTTTTGAATTTAAAGAGGTTGTAAAAACAGTTCTCCTGTAGTATATTATATGAACTTTATGATGCTTTGGCGTGATCATATGGCCGATCCTCTGGGCCTGTCTGGTCGCCGGAAGTTTCAATCGGGGGTCCCGTACTGATGAGGACGGGATATAACGTAGCTGTTCCCCGGATGATTCCGATGGACGTAAGGAAAAACGAAGAAAAGAAATTAAAGAGGTAAAAAGTTCTATGGTAAGAGTCAGATTGAAACGTACCGGAACCCGTAACGCTCTGTGCTTCCGGGTTGTGGTGATGGATCAGCGTTCCGCCCGTGACGGAAAGTCGATTGAAGAACTGGGTTTCTACAATCCCCGCAGCAAAGAGGAAAAAATCAATCTCGAACGTGCTGATTACTGGAAAAGTGTCGGTGCCGAGTTCTCTGAAACTGTCGAAGATATCGTCGAACGCGTCCGTTCCGGCAAGAGCCTGAAAGATCGCGAACGCAAGCCTGCGATGTCCAAGAAGGCCAAAGCCAAACCCGCCGCTGAAGCAGAAGCCAAGGCCGCTGCCGAAGCTGAAGCCAAAGCTGCCGCAGAAGCCGCTGCTGCTGAAGCTGAAGCCGGTGCCGAGGCGTGACGGAGCCGACAGCAATGTTTGGAAAATTGATAAGTTTCTTTACCGGCGGAGCCAAAAAAAGCACCGCTTCCGGAGATGTCCGGGAGATGGAGGCCTTTGTCGAGTATGTGGTCAAAGCTCTGGTCGACAGCCCTGATCAGATCGAGATCAATACGGTTGACGGCAAAGACGGGGTCGCTATTCAGATCCGCTGTCGTAAAGAGGATATCGGTAAAATTGTCGGAAAGCGCGGAAAGACCATTATGGCCATCCGTTCGCTGGTAAGCGGCGCCGCCGGGAGACAGCACAAGCGTGTCTCGGTGGATGTGCTTGAATGACAAGCGTTTCTATTCTGTAACTTTTTAAGGAAAGGTACGCACTTGTGCGGATCGATATTCTGACACTGTTTCCGGAATTGTTTCCGGGGCCCCTCGGGGGCAGCATTGTCGGACGGGCGGTCAAGCAGGATCTGGT
>JAZRNP010000013.1:0-4072 GCA_045648225.1 Victivallaceae bacterium
GGGTGATGATCACAGTATAGTAACTGTTTTCAACTTTGACACAACGCACTTTGCCGTGATCGTATTCGCTCACGGTAACTTTGGCAGCGAGCGAAAGAGAGCACGCTCCCAGCAACAGAAGCAACAACTTTTTCATAGAATTGTTCTCATTCCTTTTTTTATGTTTAATTGTTAAAAATCATCAGCGGAAAACAAAGCGGGTACGGAAACCGATGCCGCCCGGAGAGAGTGCCAGCGGAGATTCAAAGGCAAGTCTCTGGATATGGGCGCGATACTGCTTTTGCAGTTCACGGTAGGTTTTATTGTCTTTGTTTTTCCTGGCGTTGTAGAGTCCGGTGGAGAATTTTCCGGTCTCCAGACCGAGCTTGAGAAATTTCACCCGTTCTTTGACGTCCGGATCATCGGAAAGCTCTTCGGCAGTATTGAGAATATTTTCCAATTCGGCGATCTTTTCCATGGTGAATGCTTCGCAGTAGTCAACTTCACGCTTGGCGGCATCATCGAATATCTGTTCCAGAACGGTGAAATATTTTTTGATCTCCTCTGACGCTTTACCGAAGCCGTGACGGCAGTAATCATCGACAATATCGTCATAGCTCAGGCGGTCAGGATTCCACATCGCTTTGCTCAAGGTGTAGTAGATCAAGCCTTTACAGCTCCAGAGGCCTTCATTGCAGTCAAAATCCATGCCCTTGGCATTGTTGAATTTCAAAAGTTCGGTATCGTCAAACATCCGGCGGGCATAGTTCTGGGGAGCGACCACCGAACCGAAACCGCGCAGAGCATTGGGACGCCAGAAAAGTTCGTTCCCGAAGCAGCTCAAAGAAGCGAGCGTTTTCAGATTATTCATACGTCTTTTGTCGGAGGTATAGTCCATTGCGGTAGAGAAAAGCACCAGTTCCGGAGCCGGTTTGACCGCAACCGGCGGTGCCGCATAGTGGCTGTAGACATAAACGGTAACCTTTTTGTCGGGCAGGACTTTGTTGACTTCGGCGGCGATACGGTTGCTGAATTCAAAGACCCGGTCGGTGAGGAAAACGTAATTCACGCTGATGGGAACACCTCTGACCGTGAATCCCATTTTCCGGGGAACGGCATTGACCGGATCCATTTTCCGGCACTCTTCACACATACAGAAACGGGCACGGCCGCCGTCGTTGAGGCAAACGGACAATGCCTGACGGGCGGGATTCTTTTTGAAACGGGCGATCAGGTCATTGGCAACAAATTTGACCAGAGCCGGATTGCTCATGCACAAGCGGGGACGGTCGGGCGAAGCCTCCTGACTGCGGGTGCCGTCCGGCTGGAGAGCAAAAAAGTCCGGATGTTTTTTGCCGAAACTCTTGTAATAGTGACCGAAAGCGTGTCCCCAACCGTAGGGCGGCCGTCCGCCATTACCGTGCCAGGCAAAAAAGCCGGAGTTTCCGGCGGCATCAGAAGAGGCTTTACGCCGGGCATTCACCACACCTTTGTGATCGGTAATACCGCAACGGGTCATACCGAGAGCCCCCCGTTCGGATAATCCTCCTCCGTTGCGGATCTGCCGCAGCAGCAGCATCGGAACCACATCCAGCTGGACATCCGGCATCGCAAGTGAGGGATCTTTGGGAATGATTTTGCCCAATTTTCCCGGCCAGAGATAACGGCAGCCGAGTTTTTCAAGCAAGTAAAAGGCGGCAAGATCGATATTTCCGCCCAAAGTGACCTGCCGATCGCCGGTTTTGACCACGACTTTGGAAGAGGGGATCTTGTTATCAAAAACGATTGCAGCAAACTTCGGATCATGTTTGTAAACGACCTTGAAATTTCCTCCGGTGATCTTGTCAAGATGGTACTTCAATTCGGCGGCACGGTGGCGGAATTTACGGTCAGTGATGACGATTTGAGCAAGAGCTTTACCATTTTCAGCAAGTTTGAATGCCGGTTTCAACACCGGAGCCTTTTTGTAGACCGGCTTATTTTTGAAAGTGCCGTCATATTTGATATTTCCGGCTTTGCCGAGGGGAACGGTACCCCAGGAGGATTTTTTCACTTCAACAGTTCCGAGCTCTTTGGAACGATGGAAAACCGCAGAGTAGAATTGCTTCAAGGCTTCAATATTTTTTCCGGATTCAGTCAAAATGAAATTGCCGTCTTCATCGGCGTAACCGGTATTCTTTTGAGCGGAAACGAAGCGGAAGTATTGCGGAGATATCCACCAGACTTCGCCTTTGCCGACATAATTGACCACCGCAGCCGGATAACGCTTTCCTTGAGCGACCGCTTCAGCGGCGATTTTACCGGATTTGAGCTTGGAGGGAGAGGTGTTGAAGCCGATATTCCAGGTAAAGATTTTTCCATCAAGTTTCAATGCTTTGGCTTCGGCGGATTTGTTGAATTCGACCTTTTCCACCTTGATACCGCCCATATTTCCAATATAAGCGAATCCGAGGAAATCCTGAGCCGCAGTCAGAGAACGGGAAGATTTGGTGAAATTGAGCACACCACTGCCGGTAAAAACGAGAATACCACCATTTTTCACATAATTTCTGATGGCATCTCCGTATTCAGCACCGGCAGGACGGCGTTCCCCGATGTAGATCACAGAATATTTTGCCATTTCACTGGCAGACAGCCATTTTTTGGGTGTCTCATACTTGATGCCGACCGGTTTGAGCAAACCTTTGGTAATGGAACTCACATCGCTGGGATGACCGAAAACCGCCACCGGTTTTCCGGCGGAAGCGAGAACTGCTGAAAATAAAATCAGCAGCGAAACAACTGTTTTTTTCATGACTTACTCTCTTTGTATTCGAAAATTATTATTTTAAGACATTGTAATGCAGCCAATCCACATGATTGGCAGGATCTTTGTCATTACGATTGGAACTTTTATTGCCCAATTTGATCGCATCAACACCAAAATTCGGAACCGTAAAGGTAGCATTGGCGACATGCCCATCCCAATATGAAACATTCGCCGCTCTGCCGGCGGGATGCGGGAATGCGTGTTTGCGGTTTTCATAACGCAGAGATGCAGCAGATGATCCGCTGTAACTGGTCTCAAGACCGTTGTATTTTATTGAAGGACGTTTTATCTGACTGACTTTGAACACCTGACCTTCAGAGTAAGCCATCGGGAGTGAATAATAGACCCATTCGCGGGATGTTGCTTTGGCAATATAAGGATTGGCATAAGAGCCGGGACACCAGTATCCTTTCACCGCAGTTTGTGAATAATAAGGTGTTTTCGCATTTGAAGCAGTAACTTTTTCGGTAGTGCTGTGAGGCATATACTTCAAGAGTCCATAATAGGTTGTGTATGAATGATGGCTGGTGGGGATCCTCAGGTGCCATTCATCATTATCTTCGGCGTATAACATCACCGCTTTTCCCCATTGACCGATATTGTTGGTGCAATTTCCGGATTTGCCGCGTTCACGCGCAGCTTGAACAGCCGGAAGCAGAATCGCTGCCAGAATCGCAATGATGGCAATAACAACAAGAAGCTCGATAAGGGTAAAGGGGGTATCCTTTACCCGCCGTACGGCGGAGGCGGAACATTTTTGCATAATAAAATCCTTTCATTATATATTGCAAAAGAAGGCAACATTTCATACTATAACACAGGGTTTGCAATTATGCAAATTTTCAGCAATAATAGTTGGGAAAAAAGATTCCAGCCTCGGGTTGGCTCTTTGGGCTGGGAATACTAAGAATTTCAGGAATGCCGGGAATTCAAGTGGGCGAGAGTTGGTATGCAGTGTCCCCGGTGCCGACAAAAAAACAGAGCGGGGTTGAGTTTTGCAAATGGCGTGGATTGGCAACTGGCTCTGTGAGTGGGAGATTTTGGGAAAGTTTGGGAGAGTTTGAGAGGATTTGAGTGGGGCGAGAGTTGGTATGCAGTGTACCCGGTGCCGACAAAAAAAACAGAGCGGGGGTTGCTCCCAAAATCTCCCAATGCCTCTCAAAAATTCCCAAAACCTCTCACGAGCATCGTTTGTTTGAACCTTGGGCACTGCATATGCGGCAGCACCATGCGGAGCATGGCTGTGCGTGCGCTTTGCGCCGCACCACCCCAAACCCCTGCTAC
>JAZRNP010000014.1:0-8928 GCA_045648225.1 Victivallaceae bacterium
ATATCCACAAATGCAGTCACCAGATCATCTTCGTAGACCTTGGCCGCCGGAATTTCACCATTAATGATTTTGCAAAAAATACATTCGCCCATAATTTTCACCGTTCCTTAAAGAGTTCAATAATTGCTTTTTCTGCGCCGAATACGGTCAGCTGATCCCCGGCTTCCAAAATGGTATCAGGGCCGACTGAACACTCGTTCTGGATGCCGCCTTTGCAGGCCAGCAGCACTGTAATATTGTATTTATTACGCAGATCGAGCTCTTTCAGCGGTTTGCCGCCGAGATGCGCCGGTACGATAACGTCGGCGATTGCCGATCCGCGGAATTCAAAGATATCGGTGATATTGGAGAGCGAAAGTCTTCTGGAAAGCCGTTCTGCGACATCGAGTTCCGGCTGGATCACTTCATCTGCTCCCAAACGGTACAAAATCCGCTCCTGAATGGTGCTGTTGGATTTTACCACCACCTTTTTGGCACCTTCCTGTTTGAGCAAAGTCAACGCCAGCACCTGATCTTCAAAATAACCGCTCATGCTCAATATCACGGCATCAAATTTGCTTACATTGAGTTCACGGACGACATCCTCGTTGCTGACATTACCGATCACCGCTTCTGTTACTTTGTCCCGCAACTCATTGACCCGCTGGGGGTTGCTGTCGCAGATCAGTACGGTATTTCCCTGGCGGGACAGAGCCAGAGCCAGTTTACTGCCGAAAGAGCCCATCCCGAAAACTGCATAACTGTTTCTTGCCATAATAGTATCCTGTTGCTTTTTTCTTCAGCCGACGATGATCCGTTCTTCCGGATAACGCAGGCACTCTTTTTTCTCTTTACCGATGAAAAACAAAATTACAGTTACCGGTCCGATACGTCCGGCAAACATAAAAAGTATCAACAGCAATTTTGCTCCGTTGCCCCAGAGCAAAGTGGTGTTTCCGGTGGAAAGCCCCGTTGCGCTCAACGCCGATGCTGATTCAAAAAAGCAGCTGGTGCTGTCCAGACCGGGAGTAAGACTTTTAAGGATCACTGTTCCGGCCCAGGTGAGCAATATGAAAAGTACCATAACTGTAAAGGAACGCAGCACAGTACGCAGATCAATGGTCCGATTGCCGATGATAACATTGTTGTCTCCCCGGAATGAGGCCCGCAGGGCAGCCAGAACCACCGCTACCGTGGTGGTTTTCATTCCGCCGGCAGCTGAACCGGGAGCCGCACCGATAAGCATCAGCACGATCAGCAGGATCTGGCACGGTCCGGACAAACTTCCGGGGTCAACGGTGGAATAACCGGTCGTTCTGCCGGAAACGGAGAGGTACAGCGAATCAAACCAGCTCAATGTGGCAGTTTCAGAATCAGTATGGCTGAGCATCCAGAGCAGCAATGCTCCGGAAACGATCAGCCACCCGGCCATCCGGACAACGATCCGGGTATGCAGGGTGAGAAATTGCTTTTTTTTCTGAAAATACTGCCGGAGATCGTAAATCACATAGATTCCAAGTCCACCGAGGATCATCAGAATCATCGAAATCATTCTTACATAGAAATTGAGATGGGCTGCACTTTGCGGCAATGGCCCCATACCGGCGTTGCAGAAGCTGCCGATTGCAAAAAAGAGCGAATACCACAGCGAATAAAGAACTCCGCATCCATCGGCCAGAAAACCGGGAAACATCAACACCATTCCCAGCAGTTCCATCATAAGAGTGTAGTGAACTACGGTTTTGGTGAGCGATTCCGTACCCCGCAATGTGAACCGGTCATTGAGAGAACTTATCATCAATGTGTCGCTGTAGGAGAGACCTTTACCCAGTACCAGAAGCACCATGGCACTCAGGGTCATGATCCCGAGGGTTCCGAATTGGATGAGTATCAGCAGGATCAACTGTCCGGCAAAAGAAAATTCTGTAAGCGGAATAGAGGTCAGTCCGTTCAGGCAAACGGCACTGCACGCCATGAAAAGCGCATCAATAAAACTTAAACTGCCCTCGGCAAGCGTTCCGGGAAGCAGCAGCAACCCGGTACCGATCGCAATAAGTCCGGCAAAAGAAAGTAACAGAAACAGTTGACTTTTTCTGGTAATATTTATTTTCATTTTACCAGGCTTCGGTCAAATTTGAAACGATGCTCCGGGCTGCTTCAAACAACGCCTGACGTGCAGCGTTGAGCCGGGAATTTTCCAGGTCGGCATCACTGACAAACTCAGCTTTTCCTGAGACTTTTTGCGGACCAACGAGCGGTTTCGCCCGTCCGGGGATGATCACGGAATATTCAACATCGGCTGTGACTGTCCATTCATTGGGCAGGAAATCGTCATCGCTCCGGAGGTGACCGCTGGTTTCTTTATAAGAAATTTTGACGATTCTTGCATACACGATACAGTCGGCATTGCCGATCGTTTTGAGTTTCAAAGAACCGTCAACGGTAAACGCTTCGGTAAGTTTCTGGCGCAGGATCGCCGCCGCATTGTATGAAAGCGTTTCGTTGGTCACTGGGGCCACTGCAACACTGCTGATCTGCGGATGCATTGTCGAACCGAATTTGTAACCGCATCCAGAGAGCACGATGACTGCAGCGGCGGCAAAAATGTAAAGCAGATATTTCATGGTGAATTACTTTCCGGCAGGTTTGGAGTTATCAAGTTTGAGATCAGGAACCGGCAAAAGGAAGTGACTTCCCGGAGCGAGCGGAGAGATCAACTCTCTTTCGGCTTCCACCGGGATCCGGTAAGCGTGTATCGGCATCAGACGGGGTTCCGGGGTCGGAGCAAAATCTCCGGGCAAATAGGTGTGGTCAAGCCGCGTGAGCTCTTTTTCTGCATCGGCCGCATTGCGACTTTCCGGGAAATTCTGCACCAGTTTGGCCAGATAACGGGCTGCGACTTCGGAACGTCCGGATTTCTGATAATACTCTGCCATCTCCCACAAATAGCGTGCCTGAACATCTCTGGCTTCTGCGATTTTGCGTTTGGCAAAGTTCAGTTCGGTGCTTTCTTTGTGATCTGCGGAAAATGCTTTGAAGTATTTCAGCGATTCGCTGACCAGCATACCATCACCGTCACCACCGTTTTTGGCAATTTCCAACAGGCCGTTGCCGAGGGCGAGCATGGCATATTTGCTTTCCGGGGCATTGGGATGATCTTTCAGGAGTTTGCGCAAAGTATCCAGAGATTTTTCCGTTTTTCCCTCCATTTCGTACCAATGGGCAAGCCGCAGCATCGCCTGCGGAGCTTTGGCAGCAAAAGGAGAACGCTTGAGAGCCTTGGTGTAAATCTCCTCCGTATAATCCGGACCGGTCAGCCATGGAACCCAGCGCAATGCCCAGAATGCCGGATCACGGCGGCCCTTGTGGAACGCTTCACCGATTTCAAATTCCCGGTCGACCAATTCCTGATAGTTGCCGAATTCGACATATTTATCCAGCAGGAGTTCGATCGCTTTGAACTCTTCATAATAAAGTCCGCACATCCGGTATGCTCCGATCTGCGCGAGCAAACTGTTGGCTTTGACAACGGAGCTGTCAGCCAGAATATAACTGTCGGCAAAACATTTGGCAGCTTCCCGGTAATCATTTTTCAGATACAGTTTTCTGCCTGCATTGTATTTGGTTTCGGCTTCTGCATCGGAAGCCGCCAGAGGCAGCATCATGCAAAAGGCAATACCGGCAAGAAACCATCTGCTTATTGACTGCAGCATACTGTGATAACTCCTGAACTGTTTAACGGGTGCTGTGCAGAACCGTCAATTACATTATTTTCAATCCCGGCAGATCCTGAATGTCAATGAAACCGGCAACTCTGCCGTCATTGTCAATTACCACCAGATCATCAATACGCCGGGATTCAACGACTTTTACCACTTCGGCGACCATGGCATCAGCTTTGATGGTCACGGGATTTGCGGTCATGACTTCGGACATTTTACGTTTGAGAACATCATCGTCATCGGCGGCACGCCGCCGGAAATCACCATCAGTGAAAATACCGAGCAGACGGTTGTCATCATCCACTATGATCGCAGCTCCGCTGCGGGCACGACTCATTTCGTAAAGCGTTTCCCGGACGGTGGAAGCGGCTTTGACCAGTGCACTGTTTTCCGGGTTACGCATCACATCACGGGCACTCATGGTTACCATGCGTCCGATGGCTCCGCCTGGATGACGGCGGCCATAGTCGGATTTGGTAAATCCGCGCTGATCAAGCAGCACCATGGAGAGGGCATCTCCCAGTACCAGCAGCGCAGTTGTACTGGTTGTCGGTGCCAGATTGAAGGGGCACGCTTCTTTGGGGATGGGCATTTCAAAGGTGAAATCACTCATTTTGCCCAAAGAGGAATTCTTGCTGGCGGCGATCGCGATCAGCGGAACTCCGAGCCGTTTGGCCGGCGGCAGTACGGCGAGAAGTTCTTCGGTTTCGCCGCTGTAGGAGATGGCGATGAGCAAATCATCTTTCTGAAGCAGACCGAGATCACCATGCCGTGCTTCGACCGGGTGCATGAATACCGACGGATTGCCGACACTGCTCAAAGTCGCAGCCATTTTTTTGCCGATATATCCGGATTTGCCGACACCGGTAATAACCAGTTTGCCGCCCCGGTCAATGGTGTCTGAACACCGCTGTACCAATTCGGCAAAAGATTCACTCAGTTTGGCACGGACGGCATTGATACCTTCGATTTCGGTATCAAATACCTCATACGCCCGCGTTAAGATCTGTTCTTCAGTTTTCATAAATATTTATCCTGTATATTTTACAGACGGCACGCACTGATTTCGGAAATGATGATCCCCCGTCCGCCGATGCTGTAAAGTTCATCCATAACCGCATTGAATCCGCGCCGTTTGACCATCGCTTTGACGGCAACCCAATCGGAGTGGGAGAGCGGTGAGATCGTCGGAGATTCAACTCCCGGAGTGATCTTACAGGCTTCGTCAAGTTTGTTGCGCGGAATGTTGTATTCAACCATAACATACTCAGATGCAATGAGAATACCTCTGATACGGGCGATGAGTTTGGCGACATCAGCATTTTTCAGAACTTCGCTGTTGCGTCCGATGAGGACAGCCTCGCTGTGGAGCATGGGTTCACCGATGATTTCCAGTCCGGCTTCACGCAAAGTGGCACCGGATTCGACAACATCAGCGATCGCATCTGCGACACCGAGGGCGATGGAAATTTCCACTGCACCATCGAGTTTGACGATTTTGCACTCCATATTGCGCTTGGCAAGCTGGGCGCGGAGCAGATCCGGATAGCTGGTTGCGATTCTCAATCCGTTGAGCTGTTCAACGGTCATGTGTTTGGCTTTGGGGGTGGCGAAGCAGTAACGGGATTTTCCGAATCCGAGTTTGAACAGGACTTCGACATCTGCACCGCTGTCACCGGCCAGGTCGATACCGGTGATTCCCAGATCGATAATGCCGTTTCCGACATAGAGTGCGATATCCCGCGGGCGCAGGAAAACAAAATCGATACCGTTTTCGCTGTCAGTTACCACCAGTTCTCTGCCGGAACGTGAACAACGGTATCCGGCCCGCTGGAGCAGGGATACTGCGCCTTCGGAGAGAGCCCCTTTGTTGGGGACCGCCAGTTTCAAATTTCCAGTGAAATCATTCATAAGTACTTGTAAATATCCTCAAGTTCAAGTTTGCGGTCGATCATCATCACCTGCAGGTGATAAATGAGCTGTGAAATTTCTTCGGCAGTCCGTTCTTTTCCCTCATATTCTGAAGCGATCCAGACCTCGCCGGCTTCTTCGACAATTTTCTTGCCGATAAAATGGGTTCCTTTGGTCAACTCTTTGACTGTTCCGGAGGCGGGATCTCCCGCTTTGGCTTTTGCCTGCAATTCGGCAAACAATCCCTCAAATGTTTTCATTTATCTGCTCCCTGATATCTTTTGGGCTTAATAATACAATACACCTTCAATAATGTACACCCTCAACGGGCAAGTTTCAACTGCTGCTTGTTAAAAAAGCTGATTTTGGCGCAGCGTTTAAAATTTTATTTTCATTTGCTCTTCGATCTTGATGATCAATTCATTGAGTTCCGGATTGATCCGGCGCGCCATATTGAACAGATCCTGCCATTGCGTACGGCATCTGACAAGAAAAGTTCTGATCATCGCCCGGTTATTCAAATGCCAGTTCATCCGCAATACCCGGGCAAACATTTCGGCTCCGCCGGAGTAGAGGAAACGTTCCTGATTTTTCGGGGTCAACCGGTTGGCGGCATCGAAAGCAATGTTGTATTCAACCGAGGCATTGGCAGCAGCAGCCTGCATATTCTGCCGGATCGTGGCGGCGGCTTTTTCGGAAAGATTGGAGTTTTTCAGCGCATTTGAGCGGCGCAGCACCAGACGGCGGTTGAGATTTGCTTCTCTGGAACTGTTCTGTATGATACTCTGCAGAGTGTTGTTGTCGAAGTGCTCCTGCAGTTCATTGAATGCATAGTAACCAATTGAAGAGAGGGCAATAGTCAGCAATATTGCCGGAATCAGCGGGCGGCGGCGGATCAATTTGACAAAACGGTCCCAGATGGTCGGCAGACAGGCTGATACCGGATAGCCGTTGAGATAATTTTCGATATCATCCCGGAGTTCCTCGACATTGTGGTAACGTTCCATCCGGTCCCGGGCCATAGCTTTGGCGCAGATGGCGGCAAGTTCGTCATGATAAACCACGCCTCTGGGCAGATTGTTTTTAATCGGGATGATCTCTCCGAGCACCGCTCTCTGAACGACCGTCTCCGGATTCACCGTGATATCAAAGGGCAGCCGTCCCCGGGTCATAATCGTGTACAAAATGGCTCCCATGCCGTAAACATCGGTCTGTTCATCCGGATAGTTGATCTCTCCGCACAACAGCTCCGGAGCCATGAATACCGGAGTTCCCTCCACCGGACAATCATCCTGTGAAAAAAATGAATCTCCGGGACGGTGGGGGCCGACCGGGATCCGCTCCCGGGCCACGCCCCAATCCAGCACCAGAACTTCTCCGAAGCGTCCAACCATAAGATTTCCCGGTTTAAGGTCGCAGTGGAGCACTCCGTGGGCGTGGGCGGCGATGACTCCGTTGCATCCGGCAATAAAGATGTTGAGCAGCCGCCGCAAGGTGTAGTTTTTAATGGCTTTTTCGTTGCCGGCAGTTAATTTATCAAAGATTTCCCGGAGATTTTCTCCGTGGATACGCTTCATGGTAAAGTAAACTCCGACCTGATCCGAAACTCCGAGGTGGTGAATCGGGACGATATTGGGGTGGTCGATTCTGGCGGTCATCCGGGCTTCCCGGATGAATTTTTTAACACTTGCATTGCGGTTGCGGAAATCTGAACGCAAAATTTTCAGTGCGACTTTGCGCTGGAGCGTCTGGTCCTTGGCCTGAAATACCATTCCCATACCGCCGAGTCCGATCAATTTCAGTTTTCCGTAATTGCGCAGATCGTCTCCCTGTGCGATATCGTACTGTTCACGCAGTAAATCGACTGACGGCAACGGATCATTGTTGCCGGGATCACCGAAAACGGTGATGGTATCAGGGTTTTCCTGTACCTGAAGATCGTCAGTAAAGGTGCAAGTGTTGTAGTTTTCCATTAACGCCGCCTTGAATCTGCCGGTATTTTCCGGCGGATTTCACTCATTTTCTTTGCAAAATTATCATAATATGCTGTTCCAGGCTTTTTGACAAGCGGAACTGTTTCCGAATGGTTCCATTCTTTACCGTCAGCAAAGAGCAATGCTCTTACGCCCCGCACTCTGCCGGAATCATTCTGATCATAATCGACGACGATACCGGTGAATTCTCCCTCTCTGGAGAGGATGAAATCTCCCGGTTCCGCCCGCAATTCGTTGTTGGCCCGTCCGGCGTTGCGGATGAACATCTGCGTTTCTCCCGGAACCATGGATAATGAACAGCGACCGTCCAGCAGGGTGCTTTCTCTGCCGAGCGAACCGCATTTGAATAAATACAGACCGTCAAGACCGCGCGTTTTCAAGGTTTCAAAGGTCAGAATCGGCAGTGCATTGCGGTCATTGCCCGGGTATTCAAACGCGGCAGCTCTGGGTTCAGATTGCAGGATCAGCAGCGGAGAAGCGATCCGTCTCCGGATGCTTTTGCTGCCGGGGGATTGCACGGTGAACAACACCTCTTTGACTTTATTAAAGCTCAATGCCGTATTGGCATCTCCGGCAAATTTATTCAAGGTTCCGACGATCATTTTCCGGCCGTTGAAATTGACCACCGGGAGGAAGAAACTGCCGGTACCGCTGTGCAGACCGAAGATCTTTTCTTCCGAAATCCGGCAATTGAGGTTTACCACCGAGTTGCCGTAGCTGGCAATGACATCACTGCGTTTGCGGGCAGTCTGCTTGATCAGATCATCCGTGATCTGCTGAATACTGGCGAGTTTGGTTTCGGCGACCGTTTTGTCTTTGGTGATGCGCTTGAGTTCGGCGGAGGTGGCAGAAAGCTGAGTGACGGCAGTTTTCAGTGTTTTGCCGAGCTCTTCGCTGCGGGCACGCATTTCGGCTGCGGAAAGCTTTTCGACCATCAATTCACCCTGAGCCCGGGTCAATTTATCCTGCAGTCCGGCATAATCCCGTTCGCGGACCCGGAGCTGACCGGTAGTGTAGGCCAATTTGCTCTGCATGGAACGGTTTTCACCCTGTGCCGAACTCAATCTGGCAGCACTTATTTTCAATTCAGCACTCTTGCGCTTAATCTCCTCATCCCGGCGTTGGATCTCCGTTTTTCCTGCTTCGACGGCACTTTCGGCTTTGGCCAGTTTTTTCTGGGTATCGACATGAGTACGGGTGATATCTACCAGTGCTTCGCTGGTCTTGGCCAGCGCATCCCGGGTTCTGGAGAGATCCCGTTTGCTGGCGGCAAGGTCCCGGGCATTGACTTTGGTCTGCGCTTTTGCGTCACTCAATTTATC
>JAZRNP010000015.1:0-1053 GCA_045648225.1 Victivallaceae bacterium
AGGTCTTTTTCGATCAGCTGCTGCTGGAGATTGATCGTTTCTGTGGAAATAAGTGCCGGACGGCGGCAGAGCTGCGAACGGTATATGAGCGGCACGAGATAGGCAAAACTTTTACCGATGCCGGTGGGAGCTTCGATGCAGAGATTTTCCCCGTTTTGCAGAGCACTGGCAATGGCCAGAGCCATAGCCAGCTGCTGGGGACGCTCTTCGGTAGGTCGGCCATTGATCGAACTTTGAGTTGAAAGTGTGCCGCCGAGAGCAAAAAAGTTGCGGCACTCTTCGTGGAGATCGATCTCCGGTTCGGGGTCGGGAGTGTAGTCAACGGAAAATTCATCGAGATCGAAAGTGCAATCTTCTTCCGGGGAGAGATCATCAAAATTCCGGTTGCCGGAAAAGTCCGCCGGATCGTGAGGCAAACGTATCATCGGGTCTCCAGATAATTGGCAACGGCATCGGGGAGGTGTTCCAGTTTGCGGCTGCAGACGTGGAACAATTCTCCGATTTTGCAGGCGATCCGGGCTGCGTGAACATTTTTGCCGCTGGCAAGATCAGCTGCACTCCGGCTGATTTCGGCCCGGCATGGAATATTCTGTTCAAAGGCAAGTTCCGTATCGCAGTCGATGAGTTTGAGCGGAGCGGGATTGACTATTTCCAGACGCAAGGTGAGCAGCTCTTCGTGCCAGTTGAGATTCTGGTAGAGCCGGGCGCAGAAATCCACGGCGGCAGCACTCAGTTTAACGATGTCGTCAAAGTTGAGCCGGTTTTCTTTCAGGACTGCAAAAAAGCAGAATATTCCAGTGTCGAAAAGCTGCCACATCCTTTTGGTTTCAAGCGAAATATAACGCAAGGAACCGGGAGTGGGAGAGGCTTCGGCTTCGGATTCCTGCAGGAATCGGATGTCGGGGCGGACAGCCTGGAAAAAGGCTTTGCGCAGCTGATCCGCTTGAAATTCTCCCGGAGTGAAGTGGGATGGCTCAACGGTGAATTTCAGCTGCGTGAGATCAAAACTGGCGGTACGGCGGCGGAAATAGTGTTCGCTCTCTTCGATGGCAT
>JAZRNP010000016.1:0-4470 GCA_045648225.1 Victivallaceae bacterium
CATGGCTACGATCCGACTTGCCGCACCACCTCAGCTTTGAGTTCGCAGCTGCGGCGGATCACCTTGGAAGCGATGGTGGAAAAATCCTCCACCGAAGCAAGGTTTCCGGAATTTTCTTCCAGAAAAGCGAAAAAGTCTTCATCAAATCCGGCAGCCATTTTAATTACTTCCGCCATACCGCAATGCAGTTCACGCGCCGGCAGAGTCTGCAAAAATCCCGGATCGATCAATACCGCAGACGGCTGATGAAAGAGGCCTATCAAATTTTTTCCTTCCGGGAGATCCACTGCCGTTTTGCCGCCGACACTGGAATCGACCATCGCCAGAAGCGTTGTCGGCATTTGGACAAAGGAGATCCCGCGCAGATAGATTCCGGCGGCAAATCCGGTCATATCTCCGGTAACACCGCCTCCGACGGCGACCAATTCACCGGAACGGTTCAATCCGGCATTGACCGCCGCACGGCAGATCGAAACCATCTTATCAAAAGTCTTATCTTTTTCGCCGCGTCCGAAGGTGAATTTGAATTTGCCATCCAAATCAAAGCGATCCGCATAAAGTTCAAAAGTCTTATCGTCAAAAACCAATAATCTGCCGGCGGCAGCAGCTTTCAGATCTTTGAAACACCCCTCTTTGATGGTGATATCGTAGCTGCGGCTTCCGAGCTCAACTCTGATTTGATCCATAATCATTTTCCCGTATTGACTTTGGCCCGTCGCGCTTCCCGGACCCGACGGTAAGATATGACCAATTTTTTCACTCCGAAATAGGTGATCGGCACCATTATGATCGCCCAGGCGATGCCACCGGCAAAAAATGCGGCGACCAAATCTCCGCCCATGTCCGCAAATGCCTGCCACTTCTGGGTAAAAGTGTAATTGGAATTGTTGAATATTTCCAACAGCTTCGCAGCTGAATCAGAAGACAGATCTCCATTGATGATCTTATTGCCGACCCAGATCAGAACCGGATAAATAAATATTGCCGTCGGCGGCGTTGTAATAAAAGTTCCGGCAATAGCTCCGATTTTTGAACATCGGCAGATAAATGAAAGCGGTATCGCTACCAGCAGCTGACAGAAAACCGGAACAATGCACCCGACTGCAACCCCCAGAGCCCAGCCCCGGGCTACAAAATCCGGAGTTCCGGGGGTACGGATGATCTTGGTGTAATAAAACTTGGCAAACCGCAAAATAAAATTGCGTTTGGGACGTGATTTTACGTTACTTTCCGGCGCAGAAAAGATCAACTTGCTGGAACCGTCAGCCCGGAATTCGACTGTTTTTATCGGTTCCCATTTGCCGGAGCAACAGAAATAAAGCGTACCGCATTCATCTGTTGCATAGTCGCCCCGGACGAAGTGTTCGATCGCCATCGGGAAAACCACGTGATCGCCCTGAATTTTCAGTTTTTCCACATTTTTGTGGGCAAGTTTCCGCAACAGATCATCATAGGGAGCAGTTGTTCTGGAATCAGAGATCGCTTGAAGTTCTTCAAGAGAATGTCCCTCCAAATCGATTTCCACCGGAGCAGATATTCCAAGGATCGGCCCGGAATCCTGCTCTTTTTTTCCATCGCCCTGATAATTTTGAGCCAGAATAACACTGCTGCGCAATTCAAAATTCCGCAGTATCGCCGTTTCCACCGGACGGTAATGGAGCCCGGCGAGAATCCGCACACCGTTTTCAGTAACGGTGAGATCTCCGGGGTGAACATTGAGGCAGGGAAGTTTACCGACAATATTGGAAAGCGGAATAAATCCGGCCAGAATTCCGGCATCCACCTCAAATTTGACCACCTCTTTGTAGAGTTCATCCGACCATTTATCCCGCAATTCCCGGCGATATGCGGAGTTCAGAGCGATCCCGCTTTCTCCGTGATCGGCATAGAAACGCCGGATATCCAGAGCGACCACCGGGAGAGAATATTTTTCACCCAATTCAGCAGCTGCGCTGCTTTCCGGGGCATCGGTCACCAGTACAGCCACTTCATAACTGCAATCGCCTTGAGCCGCAATTTCCAATATCCGGCTGGCATTGCTGCCGGAACCGCTCAAAAACAGAGCAAGCCGGGCTTTACGTCCAACGGGTGCTTCAAATAATTTTTTCAATTCATTCATATCAAATCCAGACAACGGTAAAGTAATCGTTTCATCCTAATAAGATAACCCCGTCATCCGGGTTTATCAAGCAGAAACGATTGGATTTTTCCAATTTATTTCAGCTGCGCACCTTGTCGGCCGCCACCGGGAACATACCCCCGAGGGAATTGCCCAGAGTCATCCACAAAATAATTCCGAAATTGTGCCAGCTCCACATACCGGCCACTGAATAATAGTACATATTGGCAATGCAGTGTTCAAAGCCGCTGATGATAAAGACCATCACGCAGAGAAACACATTGGTCATCCGGATCACCGGCGGCAGATCCCGCTTAAAAGTATCCACGGCCAGATACATCAGAATTCCGCAAAAGAATGCCAGAATCAGCAAACTGCCCAGTGAATCCGCCGACTTGATCGTACACAAATTTGCGGCTTTGGCAACAATACCGGACATTTCAGCGACCCGGCTCATCCGGATCGCACTGCCGACGGCAAAACATCCGACCAGATTACCGCTCCAAATCAGGAGCAGAGTAAACAAATATCCGGGAGTATTCCGGCCCTGACTGGCGAGATAACCGACTGCTCCGGTAAAAAGTTTGAAATTATTGCACAGAATGGTCAGCAAGCCGAATCCGAAAAGAAAAGCTCCCAATGCCGGATACGGCATCGCCAGATAAACGGTTCCGGCAATACCGATAAAAACGCCCGCCATAATACCATTGGCAAAGATGTACCAGCAATTCAGAAATTTTTTCTTTTGTTCCATAATATCCCCACTATTTCAATTATTCTCAACGACCCGCATTTGTGTCCACTTGCCCTGACGGTAGCGCAGGACGTAAATAACACACAGCAGCAAAATTTCCCAGCACAGCAGTGCCCACAACACCCACCATGGTGCCCCTGCCCGAAACAGGAACAAACATGGCAGAGCAAAACAGCCGATTCCGACAATGGCCAGAGTCCACATGGTAAAACCGGTATCCCCTGCTCCGCGCAACACATTGCTGAAAGTTATATTCGCTCCGTCAAAGAGCAAATATGCACTCAAAAAGTGCAGCATCCACCTGGCGATGCGCATGGTTTCCACCTGCCCGGCATCCCCCGGACGAACAAACGGCGAAAGGACCAGATCCTGCATCCCGCTGAACAGGATCATCATCAGCACCGAATAGATCATCACCAGAATATAGGTATTTTTCACCGATTTACGGGCCAGCGGAATATCGTTGGCTCCGATGGATTGTCCGACCAGAATCGCCGCAGTCTGCCCCATTCCCATAATCGGACAGAAGGCAATATTGTTGATCCCGAAAGTTATACTTGATGCCTCATGCACCGTAACGCCATAACATCCGAGCAAAATACTGAACAAATTGAATGCAACCAGATCCAATGCCAGCTGCACACCGTTTGGAAGACCGAAACGCAGCATTCTCCGGAGCAGACCCCAATCCGGACGGCAGCTCAAAGTGAAATATTTCTTACGGGAAGATTTCCGGAAAAAGAGGATCATTCCGATCATAACTCCGAAAAATTCCGCAATCACCGTTCCCAGAGCCGCTCCGGCAGTTCCCAGTTCAGGAACACCGAATCTGCCGAAAATAAACATATAGTTCAAGGGAATATTGAAACAGCTGATAATCAGCGACAACACCAGCACCACCGTAGTCCGGCCCCGTCCTGACCAGAAACTGCAGATCGCCGCATTGAGCAGAAAGACAAATGTCCCGCCGGAAAGCACCTTGAAATAGGCCACCTCCTGAACCGTCACCGCCGGATCATGCCGGAACAGTGCAAACAATCCCGGTCCCCACCAGATGCCGGTCATCAGCAGCAATCCGCCGGCGATGGAGAGAAATATTCCCTGCCAAACGGTAATTCCGATCCGGTGCACTTTGCCGGCACCGGCATACTGAGCAACAAAGGTTCCGGTGTAGGAAACGGTTCCGAACAGCAGACAGGAGATGGTAAAGTGAGTCAAGCCACCGGTGAATCCGGCAGCACTGGCTTCCGGCGAATAGCGGGTCAGCATCAGCCGGTCGACAAACATATTTATAGCATGACAGGAACTCGATAGAATAAGCGGCAGAGCGACTGCCAGCACCTCGCGGAAATTACCGCTGCGTTTCAATTCCTGATCCGGTTTAAAATTCATAAAAATCCCCAAATAAAAATACCTTCGCTTAATATAGTGCGAATACGCTGAAATTCAAGAAAAAATCAGATCAATCTGCACTTTGCGTCAACGCATGATAAAGCGGACAATCATCCGCTATTCTCTCGCCTTTGACATACCTTTCCAAAACTTTCCTGGATACTGCTGCCAGCTGCCGCCGTACCGCTCTGCGTTCGCCCTTCAC
>JAZRNP010000017.1:0-10086 GCA_045648225.1 Victivallaceae bacterium
GTCGGCTTTGAGAGCCGCGCCGCCGATAAGTCCGCCGTCGATATCCGGCTGGGAAACCAGTTCGCGGGCATTTTCAGGTTTCATACTGCCGCCGTACTGGATACGCATTTTTTCAGCAACAGCAGTTCCGAAAACTCCGGCAAGTTCACTGCGGATGAAACTGTGTGCCGCCTGGGCAATATCCGGAGTGGCAGTTTTGCCGGTACCGATAGCCCAGACCGGTTCGTAAGCGATGACGATTTCAGCCATTTCCTCGCCGGAAATTCCATCGAAACCGCCACGGATCTGGGTGGTCAGAACTTTTTCAGTAAGTCCGCCTTCGCGTTCTTCCAGAAGCTCCCCGATACAGACGATGGGCTTGAGACCGGCGGCGATGGCAGCTTTGAGGCGGCTGTTGACCGTAGCATCAGTTTCACCGAAATACTGACGGCGTTCGCTGTGACCGATGATAACATATTCGACGCCGGAAGTTTTCAGCATTTCAGCAGAAATTTCACCGGTAAAAGCACCGTTGGCAGCCCAGTGAACGTTCTGAGCACCGACTTTGATGCGGCTGTTTTTGGCAGCTTCGACAACAGCACCGAGAGTGGTGAACGGCGGGCAGACCACGATATCGACCTGATCATAGCAGCTGCAGGCGAGTTTCTCCTTGAGTTCAGCGACAAGGGCGCAGCCTTCAGCGGCAGTCTTATTCATCTTCCAGTTACCGGCAATGATTACTTTACGGCTCATTTTCAACATCCTTTTTTTCAATTATTTATTTATAATATCCAAACTTTTTTGCACGAAAAATTTTACGTCTGCATAATACAGCGCATACGGAATATATCACCATGTTGCAAATTTTTCAAGTTATTCCATCATTTCTCTGTCATTTTTTTTATTTTTGGCGGATTTTTAACCGCCACGCCATCGGCAGTCATCGATCTTTTCCAGAATATCCACAATCCCCAGGCTCCGGTGGAATAGGATTTCATGGAGATATCCTCCACCTCGTCTGCCCCGAGCCGCTTCAGTTCACGATCCAATAACCGTCTCATATCCCAGTAGTTCACCATATCCTGCCAGAGTTCATAATCCTTGCGGTTGGGATAATTGACCTTTCCGGACCAGATCGGAACCACGTTGAACAAATAGACCCCGCAATTTCTGGCCTTGAGATGCCACAACACCTTTTTGCCGGAACTGCTTACGGTATCGGGAGCCGGCTTGATCCATTCCAGAGTGGAAGTACGCACGCAACCGCAGAATATCATTAAAACTGCCGCACCGGAAATTATTTTCAGAAATCTTTTCATTTTTTCACCGCTGTACTGACTTTATTGATTACCCGTTTGAAAAGCTGTGATGCCGCTTCTCCGTAATTTTCATCTTTCACCGGAACAGTTTCCACACAAACGATATTTTTTTCTGCCTTGATCGAAAAAATTATCACTGCCTCGAGCTCCCGGAAATCCGGAGTGAATTCAAAACGGACGATCTGGGCCGAAACAGCCGGAGCCCGGTGATCTCCGGCAAACGTCATCAGCATCACCGATTTAAGCATACTTTCAGGAGAATTGAGCCACCGCATTTCCGGCACGACCTTGACCGTATTGGCCTCACCGCGAAGCAAAAACTCCTTGCCGGCTCCGGAAATATTGCTGACTGCTCCGGGACGCAACGATAAAACCGGTTCGCTTGTTTCCGGCAATCCGGGCAGATAATTCACCGATTTCGCCGGAACTCCCCGGGAAAAGAAACAGCCGCCGCACAATACCGCTGCGGCCATGGTCAACCACATGAATCTATTCATTTTCATCTCCTCTTGCGCCTCTTCGGCACGGCTTTCAACTTTGACTCCAAATCTTTTATTTTGCGCTGATTATTTAAAATCAAGTGCTTGGCAAGCAATAACTCTTTCTGCAGATTCTGATTATTCTGCCGCAATGCAGCCATCTCCGGCGAAACTGCAGAAACTTCGTCAGCAATACTTTTTTTGAGCGAATCGACAATTTTCTCCGTATCCGCCCGGCGGAAATCCGAATCCGGTGCAAACTGCAGAAAATTGCGATAACAATAGAGAGCTTCAAGTTTATCATCCAACTCCTCTTCACACAATTTGCCCAGAGCGAGATAGGGTTCCGGACTTTCCGGATGACAGGAGATGGCCTGACGCAGAAAACGGCGGGCATCTTCAAATGCCCCATCCCGCCGGAGCTGTTCAGCTTTGATCATCAGCGGATTGCGTTTCACATCTCCGGGACGGCATCCGCTGCCAAAAATAAAGATCACTCCGGCGACACAGCAAAAGAGCAGCAATCTCAAAACTGCCAATGCAGCCACCGCAGCCGTTTCCAAACGCAAAATATGCGGTCCGAGGTTGAGCGGTTTGCCGCCGGCATTTTCAATTTCTGAGATCTCTTCATCGGTGAATCCACCCTCCGGCCCGATCAGAACTGCCTTCTGACGCTGCCGGGGCAGATTTTCGCCGGCAAGATCGATAACTTTGACGCTGCCGTAATAGATGTCGATATTCTCATTATTCAAAGAGACGAGGCTCTCTTTTACCGTTTTTTCAGGATATATTTGCGGCAGGAAAGGATTACCGGACTGTTTGCACGCCTCCTGAAGCAGCACCTCCCAGCGTTCCCGGGGATTACCCTCTGCCACCGAACGCTCACAATCAAGCAGCCGGATGCTCCATGCTCCCAATTCAGCGGCCTGCTTAAGCAGCACGTCGAACTTCTGACGGCGGGGGAGCGCACAGCAAAGATGGAGTTTCTCTTCCGGTTCGGGGCAAATTTCAAGAGATTTTATCCGCAGCTGCCGGTTTGGCACAACCTCTGCCCGAGCCAGTTTTCCCCGGCCGTCCAGAAGCTCCACTTCGTCACCGGGGCGGGCACGGAACACCTTGAAAAGATGTTCTGCCTCCCGGGCTTCGGGAGTATATACGCTCTCCGGGGCAGGAATTTCGGTACAGAAAATACGATGCATAAAATCTCCAATTTTTTTCAGACAGATTGATAAATATACATTATCAACCGGATAAAATCAAGGTTTCAGAGCCGGAAATATCATTATCAAACTTCAGAAACGGAATATCGTACCGATCTTTTTTCCCATCAGTATTCCCGCCGCGACCAGCGTCACCGCAAGGAAACACATCGCCCAGACACCGAATGCACTTGCTGAACTCGGACCGGAACCCAATATCTGCGACAATTCAAAAAGAGCTTTGGTGATGGGGAAAAATTCACTTTTCTGTGCAAGGATGAGTGAATCCGACACCTCAAGCATCGAAAAACTGAATGCAAATAAACCGCCTACCAGCAAATTTGCCGCAACCAGCGGTACCGTTATTTTGCGGACGACCTGCCAGGGAGTGGCTCCGAAATTACGGGCCGCCTGTTCCAGTTCTTCCGGGGTCTGCTCCAAACCGGAGCCGACAGAACGCACCACATAAGGTATGCGCCGAACCGCATAGGCTATCGACAAGAGCCACAGGGGATTTTCCACCGGATCAAAAAGAAGATTCGCCCAGGCGAACTTCACCGTCATCCCCAGAAATCCGAAAGCGATCACCACCCCCGGAACCGCCAGCGGCAGCATGGACAACAGATCAAGTGCAGTCGAACCGCGCAATTTCCATCTCACCGATGCCAGAGCCACCACCACACCGATACCGACGGCTATCAGCATCGCCAATGTCGAATAGCGCAGACTGTTGCCGATGGAGGGCAGCACCAGTACATTGGACAGAGCATTGTCAAAGTGCTGCAAAGTAAATCCCGTCGGAAAAACGGTGTTGTAATACCGTTTACCGAAAGCGATACCGATCAATGCCAGATGGGGCAGTACCGCCAGAAATGAGATGAAAACAAATGCCATCGGCGGCAGAAAACGTTTCCATGAACGCAGTTTGACGGCCGATCCTCCGGTGCTGCCTTTCGCCGAAGCCGCTCCGTTTTTGCTGCCGAGAGCCAGCCGGGAAAGCAGATAGAGTCCCGCCGAAACGATCAGCATGATCAACACCAGCGTATAAGGCAGCGGATTGGTTTCCAGCTCATTGAGTCCATTCAATATCTGAACCGGGGCGACCCGGGTGTAACCGAACATCAGCGGCGTACCCATTTCAGTAAAACTCCACACCAGTACGATACTGCCTCCGGCGAGCAGTCCCGGACGCATCAGCGGCAAGGTGATGGAAACAAAACGTTTCCAGCGGGAAGCTCCCATATTGGCGGCACTTTCACTGAGTGCCGGATCGATATTGCCCAGCGCAGTGACCGAATTGAGATAAAATATCGGATACAAATGCAGAGCTTCAATTATGCAGACCGACCAGAATGTGCCGTTGCCGCCGAGAAAATCGGCCCGTTCAAATCCTAAACTCACCAGAATGGAGTTGAAAACTCCGAAATGACCGAGCAGCTGCTGAAACCCCAGCGCACCGACAAACGGAGGCAGGATCATCGGCACCAGCATCGCCAGCGAACACCAATCCTTACCCGGAAAATCATACCGGTCATAAATCAGGGCCAGCGGCAGCGAAATCAATGCAACCAGCAAAGTCGTCACGATTGCAATCTGCAGACTGTTGAGCAATCCCTCCCGGTAAACCTGACTGCGGCAGGCTTCGAGCACCAATTCCCAGTCGCAACCGACCTGAATGACGATAAACACCGGCAGCAGCAGAAAAATTCCCAGAAAAAGTGTCAATGCCGCCATCACAAAATATTGTATAATCCGGTTGGTTTTCATTTTCTCTCTCCCGCCAATTTGGCAGCTTTGATATAATTTTCTCTGGAAAATTCATTCCATTTGCGCAGAACTGCCGCCACATCAGCAGCACTCCGTCCATTGCCTTTGCGCAAACTGGCGGCAGCTGCCGCCGCCTCTTTATAGCCGAAAGGCAGAGCATTGAAATACTTCATCGCTTCGGGCACCGCCTCCGGCCCGCCGGCATCAAGGATCGCTTTCCATGCCTGCTGCAGTTCCAAATGGGTATCCAGCATTATGCTTTTTATCACCATCTGCAGCAGCGAATAGTAACGGGCAGTCCATTGGGGACGATAGACGAAATCAGCACCGGAACGGTAGGGATTGTAATCTTTTTCAAAAAGAAATTCCCGGTATTCCGGAGCATAAAGCTCCTTGCGTATCGCCGGACGGTTGATGGAACTTTTAACTGCGCCTCCTGGAGTACCAACCCGGAACGCATGAAGTTTCTGTCCTTCGATGGAGAGCAGGAAATCAACGAATTCTTCTGCCGCCCGCCGGTTGGGAGCTCCCCGCAAAATCTGTACCGGGTCAGTTGAGACCGCCGTACCTCCTTTCGGGGTGACATAAAAACAGTTGCTTTTGCCGTCAAATATCCGGTTGCTCCATTCGACTTCGGCGAATCCGTAGGTGTCAATGGCAGTTCCGACGCTGCCTTCACCGATATTGACGTCACGCACCACTTTGCTCGCCGAATCGGTGATGGTACGGGCATTGGCGAAAATCCGTTTCAGCAAATTGATACCGTTGAACCAGCCGGTCTCCGGGTTTCCGGCTTCCGCCATACACTGCTGGAGAATAATTTCAAAACATTTATTGGCAGAACCGGATTTGCTGGGATCAGCAACGATCACCTGACGAAAAAACCGTCCTTCGCCGATATCTTTCCAGCGTGCCGGCGGTGTCGGATCCGGAAGTTCAGCCAGCCGGTCCCGGTTGCAGAGCATTCCGAATGTCGTCAGCACCACTCCGTAGAATCGCCCCTGCGGATCATACATGACGTCACCTCCGAAAGTTGCCGGAATGGAACTTTCCAGAAAATATTCCGGATGACGTTCCCTGACCTTGCCGTCAACCGCATAGCCCCGCTTAGCCATCCGTTCCTGATTGAAAGTACCGCCACCGGCAAAAATATCGATGCCGATACCGATATCAGAGTTGAGAAACGCCTGACGGACCGGATGGGAACTTTGAGAGGGATCCCGGAAAACATCCGCATACTTTCCATCCCAGCTTCTGCCGGAACGATTCCAGTAGTTGCGGAACTCAGCTGTAAAACGGTCCTCAATGTAACGCACGATATCCGAAGTTCCTCCCGGAGAACGAAAATCCAGAATAATGTCCCGACCGTACTTTGCCTTGTAATGTTTGCGAAAAGCGATCTCATATTCATCCCGGACACTTTTGTTGTGTGCAGTGACGATAACCAGAGTTTCCGCATCATTCTCCACCGGAGGAATACCATCATGCTTGCGGAAATAAAAGGGCAAAGCCAGCAGGCCGCCGAACAAAACCGCACAGATAATCAAACGACGCCAGATCATAACCGATTTCTTCCTTTATTCCAGAATCATCAACCGGCCCGGAGCGAAACGGAGTTTGACCTTGTCGCCCGGATGACGTTCCTCCGGAGCAAATTCACGCACGGTCAGACGGGTGTCTCCTGCCTGGCAGAACCAGCTGCAGCAATCACCGAGATAGCTGCCGGAAATCAATTCAGCTTCAAAAACCCCATCCCCGGCAGCATCTGCAGAAACAAATTCTATGCGTTCCGGACGAATGGCGGCAGTGTGTTTTCCGGAGAAATCCCCGGCAACCGGAAACACACCGAATCCGGCACGGAACATTCCACCGGAAACCTCGCCCGGAATAAAGTTGATATCACCGAGGAACTCCGCCGTAAAGCGGTCTGCCGGTGCTTCATAAAGCTCCCGGGGAGTTCCCAGCTGCCGGATCGCACCATCTTTCATCACCGCCATCCGGTCGGCCATACTCAATGCCTCCTGACGGTCATGAGTTACATACAACGCAGTAAATCCCCGTTTGGAACAGATCGCCGAAATCTCCTCCCGCATCGCATCGCGCAATCTGGCATCCAGATTGGAAAGCGGTTCGTCCAACAACAGAAGCGGAGGATTGACGGCCAGTGCCCGGGCGAGAGCGACCCGCTGCTGCTGTCCTCCGGAAAGCTGCGGAGTTCTGCGTTTGGCATAATCGGCAAGATGAACCATTTCCAAAGCTTCCATCACCCGCTCTTCAACCGCTTTGGAGGACAAATGACGTATTTTCAGTCCGAATGCGACATTTTCAAAAACGGTCATGTGGGGCCAGAGAGCATAATTCTGAAAAACCATTGCCGCCTGACGCTTTTCCGGCGGAAGATCCTGCACCTCAACCCCGTCAAAACTGATGCTGCCGGAGTCCGGATCCGTCAAACCGGACAGGATCCGGAGCAGAGTCGATTTACCACACCCGGACGGTCCCAGCAAAAAAAACAGCTCCCCGGATTTTATCTCCAGATTGAGATTTTTCAACACCGGCACTCCCGGCGTGAAACTTTTGCAGATATTGGTAAGTTTTACGGTACCCATTATATGAAAACTCCTGTGTTTTAAAAATCTTCAAAATGTACTGCGCCGTCGATGTATTTAAGTTTTTCAGGGGAACGCAGTTTTGCAAGCAATTGCAATTCGATCTGACGGCAGCGTTCCCTGGTCAGTTTAAAGTGATTGCTGATCTCGGCCAATGTGTAAACCGGCTGTCCGAAAAGTCCGAAACGCATTATCAGCAGCTGCTGTTCCCGCGGAGCCAGAGTTTTAAGCATTTCATAGAGCCGTTCTTTGAGGACCCGGCGGTTCAGATCAGCTTCGGGACTTTCAACGGCACAATCGGGAATAAAATCTCCAAGTTCCGTGGAATCCTCTCCGCCGCCGATATGGGTTTGGAGCGATACGGTCTGTACCGCCATTTTTTTGACTGCGCTGACCCGGGCGACCGGCAGCTCCAGCATTCTGGCCAGCTCTTCGATCTCCGGTTCCCGGTCATTCATCTGAATAAAACGTTGTTCAGTCTGATTTATATCATTTATCAACTTGACCATGTGCATCGGCAGCCGGATAACTCTGCCGCAATTATTCACCGCCCGGACGATCCGGTGACGGATCCACCAGCTGGCATAGGTACTGAAACGGTATCCCAGAGAAAAGTCGATGCGTTCCAGGGCCCGGAGCAATCCGAGATTTCCCTCCTGAATGAGGTCTTCCAGTAAAATTTTCTGATTGCAATAACGGCGGGCGATACTTACGACCAGTTTCAAATTGGCTTCCACCAGTTTATTGCGGACTCCGTTGAGATGTTCCACTGCAACGCCGAGCCGCACGGTACATTCCGGAATAAGATCGGCATCCAGCAAAAATTTCTCTCCGATAAAATCCTGGACTTCGCTGTTGACGCTGCTGAATTTGCAACCCCATTCAAAATCCGGAGAGATCATCCTTATATAACCGGCTCCGACATCAAGCAATTCATATATCCGCTGCAGAGAAAGCCGGTTGCGCATAAGCAGCTCGACCATCTCTTCTTTGATCTGCGAACAATCACCTTTTGCAGCAAAAATCTGCTGCCAGCGGGTGTATTTTTCACTTATTTCCTGCTGATATTTGCGTAATTCCTTCAATTGGGCCGCCGGCCCTGACCCCATTTTACGCAAAGCAGAAACGACAAAAACATCTGCTGCATCAACGCCTTTATCCAAAATTCCGGCGATACTGCGCAGATATTCCTCGGCGGTAAAGCCGATCGAACAGACCTGACGGCGAAGTTCATCAGCGCACTCGTCGAATGACTGACAAAGCCGATTCTGCTGTTCGGATGAGAAATTGCCAAGTTCATTGACTCCCCGCATATAGACGTTGAGAGAATCGATGTCCTTGTCCTGTTCACCCCGTGATGTAGCCGGTGCTTTCCCCATTACGTTCCTGCTGTAAAATATATTTTCAACAACTCAAGATCAGTTTCCCGGGTAAGTTTCAAATTGAATTGCCCGGAATCCACCACCTCTACTGCAAATCCGGCACGGCGCATAATTTCCGCATCATCCGTGACACCGGAACAGTCAACTGAGCCATAAGCCTGCCGGATCTTTCTGATATCAAACACCTGCGGGGTCTCTGCCCGGAAAAGATTATCCCGGCTGACCGGTTCCAGCACGACTCCGTTATCATCGACCCGCTTCAAGCTGTCCACCACCCGGAGTGCCGCAACAGCTCCGCCGCAAATTCCGGCCCGTTCGGCCACATTCTGCAGCAATGCAGCCGAAGCCAGCGGACGGGCAGCATCATGAATTGCCACCAGTCCGACTTCTGCAGATAACGCAGCGAGAGCATTGCGAACTGAAGCACAGCGGTCGGTTCCTCCGGGGACAAAGGTTATTTCCGTTCCCGGCAAACATCTTTCCGCATACTGCCGATAGGTATCCAATGCTTCCCGGCGGACAGCGACGATCATTTGGCCCCGCTTGCACAGCGGAGCAAAATTTCTTATACAATGGAGAAAAACCGGCAGATCACCCAGCATCTCCAACAATTTATCTTTTGTTCCGAAACGTTCGGAACAGCCGCCTGCGGCGACGATCAGATTCAAATTATCTGTCATAGCAGAAAAATGGCGGAAAAAACCAATTCTCCGCCATATTTTCGATTAATTATTTTACCGCCGGACGGGCAATCACGCCCAACGGATCAAAGTTGTCCGGACAGAATCCGTTGGGATTGTGCCGGATCCAGCCTTCTGCATAGTCGCAGAAGCCGCACAGATCGCCCATGGCTTTGGCCCGGGAAACCATATCTTCCAGATAGGCATCCATGCCCTGACTTTCATCCAGCCACTGCTTCTGGGTCTGGTGGCAGTTGAGCATCGCCCGTTTGGTCGGGATGGTCGAAGTGACATCGACAAAAATATCGGGAGTCACCGGCCGGTTGAGCTGATCTTTAAGTGACAGCGGCAGACTGTGATAAACAGCGACATCGGTCATGACCGGGGGGATATCCTCCGCACCGCGGAAGTTGCCCATACCGCGGCAGAAAGCAGCGGAAACCGCCAGACGACCGGCATTGATGTGATCTTCCATGTAGTCAAAAGGACCATGGGTGAGCACGATCTCCGGATCGACTTCACGGACTTCCCGAACCACTTTGGTCAGCTGTTCAGTGTTGTAGAATACTTCCAGATCGTGAGTGATCGATTCATGGAACACCGCGCCGATGATCTTCGCAGCCTCCATCGCCTCTTCACGGCGACGGGCGGCGAAGTCGGAGGCCAAGCGGT
>JAZRNP010000018.1:0-3191 GCA_045648225.1 Victivallaceae bacterium
CCCTCTTCTTTTTTCAAAAACTTTCAAATACGGATTTCATCTTTTGCTGAAACGCAAAAGATAAAATCCGGAAAGTTTATACGCAAGATTATATCGAGGTAAAGCAATTTTTATAAAAGATCGGCGCAGCTCCAACCAGCCTCGTACGGAGCGATCGTGAGGTAAGGTTGCAGTCAAGTCAAGGCGATGATGAAGGATCCGTCTTCGCTAAAGCTACGCCGGGACAAGGTGTACGACTCGACTGCTTGTCACGGCGTAATGCAATGAAGCCGGAAATCAGCGTCCGATGACTTGACAAGAGATTGCCCACGAGCCGCCGCCGCCCGTTATTTCGCAGCCTTATCCTTTACAAACGCAAAGTAGAGCGCGGGGATGACATAGAGTGTCAGCAGTGAAGCCACGATCAAACCGCCGACCACACCGACGCCGCAGCTGGCACGCAGTTCCGAACCGAGACCGGAACCGAACGCCATCGGCAGCATACCGGCCACAGAAGCGATACTGGTCATAACGATCGGACGGAATTTGGATTCGACCGCTTTGAGCATCGCTTCATGGTGGGGCATTCCGGAAGCTACCAGAACGGTACATTCGTCGATGATCAGAATAGCATTGTTCACCACGATACCGATCATCATCACGCCTCCGAGCAATCCCATCATGGACATCGGCATCTGGAACGCCCAGAGTGTGACATACATACCGAGAAAACCGAGCGGTACGGTAAACATGATCAGGAACGGTTTGGTCCAGGATTCCATGATCGCGGCGATCAGCAAATAAGTCAAAATCGCCGCCAGGATAATCACCTGGATAAACTCTTTGGCAGTTTCATTCATCATTTCCACGCTGCCGCTCATACGGACACTGTAGCCCGGGGGCAGAGCGTTGCGGGCAGTTTCGCCGATGGCGTTGGAAACTTCCCCCAGAGCCTTGCCGGGAGCGGTATTGGCGAAAAGCCACATTGTACGAACTTTGTCGTAACGGTTGATGATAACCGGGCGGGCATCTTCCGTGATATTGGCAAGCACTTCGGTACCCAGCGGGTTATCACCTTTGTTGGCAGGAGCACTCTGTTTGAGCTGAGCTTCACCGTACTCTTTCTGATTCTTGACCCGGATATCGAAGACCCGGGCTCCGGCCCGGAAGTCACCGACTTCGATACCGTCGAGAGAACCGAGCATATAATTGTAAAGCTGTTCAGCTGACATACCAAGGTTCTGCAAGATGGTACGATCGGGAGAAACGTTGATATTCATTTTGCGTTCACGACGGCTGGAGTCGAGGTCCCGGGTGAGTCCGAGCATCGGGATCTTCTCCATAACTGCCATTTCGGCAGCTTCGAGCACTTCCAGATCCGGTCCGTTGATAACGCAGCGGATTTCGGCACCGTTACCGCCGAACGTTGCCGGAATGGAGAGGGTCACCAGACAGTTGTCCAGATAGGAAAGCTCCCGGCGCAGGGTATCCTGCAGATCATAGATGGATTCTTTGCGTTCAAATTTCTTGGTGGTCTTGATATTGATCTGGCCGAGATAAACGGCGGCAGAAACCTGTCCGCGGCTGCTGTTGGAGGTACCGATCTGAATATTCATGCCTTGGACAAAATCATATTTTTTGATATGATCTGCGGCTTCCATGACCAGCCGTTCTGTAGTTTCCAGATTGTAGTTGGTCGGGAATTCAAACTTGATACGGATCTCGCCCTGGTCGCAGAACGGCAGGAAAGACAACCCTACCTGCGGGATGATAAAGAAATATACCGCCGCACTTGCCGCAATCACGATTGCAAGCAGAGTTTTGGGGTAACGGGAAACCCATTCGATCGTCCGGTTGAAGCCACGGCAGACCCAGTCGTAACCGATATCCCAGGGAATAAACATCTTCTGAAGCAAACTCTTTTTATTCTCCGTACCGGCGGAATCCGCATTGCGTTTGAGCATCAGACAGGAGAGGATCGGAGTCAAGGTGAAGCTGATAAAGAGCGAAACCAATGTCGCAGCCACCATCACCCCGGCAAAGGGAACCATCATACTGCCGATACGGGTGGTCATCATCATCACCGGAACAAACACCACCACGTTGGTAAGGGCACTGGCGGATACAGCAGCGATAACCTCACCGGTGCCGTTTTCAGCGGCAGTCTTGATATCCTCTTTTTTATCAAGGTGCTTGAAGATGTTTTCAATAACCACGATGGAGTTGGTCACCAGAACACCCACTGAACAACCGAGCGACAACAGCGTCATGATGTTGAATGAATAATTCAGATAATCCATCAGAGCAAAGGTGACGATGATCGATATCGGCATGGACACCATAACGATAAAGGTCGAACGGAAATCATGCAAAAAGAGGAACAGCAGTACCGCCGTCAGGAGAATACCGGTAAGAATACTGCTCCAGGCATCGTCAACAGACGCCTGAATAAATTCACCGGAATCGTGGAACCAGACCAGCTCCATACCGGTCGGCAATTCACCGCTCTTTTTCATCTGTTCAAAACGGCGGCGGATACCTTTGATCACCTCCAGCGCATTGGCTTCACCTTTTTTCACAATGTTGAACCGGGCAGCGGGCTTGCCATCGACATAAGCTTTACTGCGCACTTCGCGGCTCATGAGCTTGATTTCAGCAACATCACGCAGATAGATGCGTTTGTCCTTATAAGTTCCGATCTCCATGGACTGGATCTCTTCAAAACTTTTGAAATCGCCGTCAAAGGTGACGTTTTTCTCATTTTTGTCGATCTGGATACGGCCGAGCGGTTTACGGACGTTATTTGCCTTGAGTTTGGAAACAATATCATTTATCGAAATATTGAGTGCATTGAGTTTGACCCGGTCGATCAGCACGTGGATCTGCATCTCATTGGCACCGTAGACCCGGACTTCACCCACGCCCGGCACACTGGCGAAGCGGTCGGCGACCACATCATCAGCAAAGTCGTAGAGGTCATCCTGCGTACGATCACCGACGAGGAACGCCTGCACCACGGTGGTGGCGTTGGTATCGATCTTACGGATCGTCGGTTCTTTGGCACCATCGGGAAAATCTTCCCGGATACGGTTCAATGCTTCACGGATATCCGTTGCGGCAACGTCAACGTTGATACCCATATTGAATTCCAGCTGAATCTGGGCCTGGTCTTCAATAGCGGTACTGGTTACGTGGCGGATACCGTCCAAAGA
>JAZRNP010000019.1:0-6676 GCA_045648225.1 Victivallaceae bacterium
GTACCTTTAAGTACCGGCTGGATCACCGGAGATTCCGGAGTTCCGAGAACAATGTTACTTGAATTGGTGTAAGCAATGTTGCGAATGGGGATCCGGGCACTGCTGAGTTGACGGAAATAATTCTGCAATTCCCGTGCCGCCTGCAAAATCACCCGATCAGCGTTGTCATCAACAACGATCGCAGTTTCAGCTTCTCCGCCGGCGGCGATTTTGATAATCTTTTCCGCTTTTGCTTTCGGTGCAGCAAAGAGCACTGCGGCTACCAATACAAGCAGCATTGATAAAAATTTTTTCATGTTTGGATTCCTTTCTTTGTACTTGTTTTATATATAATGTTTATTAAAAAATCATCTGCGTAACACGCTGTATTTACAATTCGTTCATCCCGCAAATATCCATGCCGAGAGCCGTTGCCAGCTTGAGCAGTACCTCCAATTGTCCAACGGAAATATGGTGACTCGGAACAATTTTTGCCGTAATATCGTGGGCATAAAAAACAATCGTTTCATCCCGTTCCGCCGCCCGGTAAAAAGTCTGGCTCAAGGAGTGGAAATCAAAATTTCCGGAAGCGGACATCCCAAAGAACAGTTGTTTTTCTGAAACATCATGCACAAACAGCCGGTCATTATCGACCTGGCTCTGACCTTTTTCCATAATTTGCCAGGATCCGCCCCTGAGAAAATCAAATATTTCAAACAGCTTGCGGTCGCTCTCTTCATCCCGCAAACTGTAAGGGTAGGCAAAAGCACGGATCTTTATTCCGGTATTGCGGCAAACATCCAATTGCGGCAGGATCTCCTCTTCGATATAGCGATCCGGTTTTTGGGGATATTTGGCGTGATGCAAAGCATGCAATCCGACAGTATGACCGGCATTCTGTAAGGTTTGCATGATTTCGACAGCGATCGCATCCATGGTACCGGAAATGAAAAAGGTCCCTCTTGCACCATATTTGCGCCAAAGCGGCAACGCTTTGAGCCAATTGTCAAAGTTACGGTCATCAAACGTCAGGCACAACCGGCCGTGATTCTGGATTGAATTTTTCATTAACGGACTATTTTTCGGATGAATTTTTCAAATTTATCAGCGAAGCGCATAAAAGCGGTCTTCCGGGAAATTATTGCACCGGCAGGACAATGCTCCTGACAGCAGAAACAGCGTATACATTCATTGAGTTTGAAAACCGGCTTGCCGTTGACCAGTTTCAGCGACTGCGGCGGGCACATTTTCACGCACATACCGCAACCGATACAGCGTCCGGCTGAAACTTCCGGTTTGGCAACCATCTTACGGCGCAGGAACTCCCGGAGTTTCGGCGGGAAATAAACGCCCCATTCCAATCCCATTTGCGGCGGGTCAGGCAGAATCACCGGATGAATTTCCGGAATCTCTCCGCAATCTTCGAAAGCAGCATCCATTCCCCGTCCGACCGCCCGGGCGATCAGCAGAAGATCATCCACGCCCATCTTGTTTGCCACCGAAGCATCCAGAGCCAGAGCATTATTTGAAGCGGCAATAAAATTCAAATTGACCGGAGTTCCGCTTCCCGGGCCGTTGCCTTCCATGGCGACGACTGCGTCAACAAGGGAAATTTGCGGAGCAACCAGATCATGAATATCCAAAAGCATATCGGCAAAACGTTCATAATCCCGTCCAACCGCCAGATGCCAACCCAGCCGTTCGCTGCCCCGGATGAGGCCGAAAAGATTTTTCACAGCCAGAGTCAGCGTCATCATCGCATGGGTTTTAGCTTTGGCAAAATCAATGACCAGATCATAATCCAGATATTCCTGCGCCAACTCCATACGGCGGAAAGCGCAAGATGACGGCATATCTACGAACTGATAATTTTCACAATTTGCAACATGGACGCCCAATTGGGCGAGTTCCCCGGCGATCCCCATGTTTTCCACGATCACCGGAGCTGATTTCACAGCTGGATTTTCAATAATCGCAACTTTGGAGGCCCCCGCATCGATCAGGAAACGACAGAGAGCAAGCAGTAATTCCGGATCGACACAAACCGGTTTATCATGACCTTTCCACTCCAGAAAATTGGGTTTTATCATCACCCGCTTACTCTGAACTCCTCCAACTTTTTCCAGACACGGGGATAAAACCGCACGCAAGGCACGCTCAGCAGATGAAAATTGATAATCGCTCAACTCAGCATAATGAACCTGATGCATAAAAATTTCCCCGGTAAAAAAGTTGAAGCGGGATGGAAGAAAATTCATCCATCCCGGCAGATGTGTTTTTAAAAAGAGGGAATATCGATTCCCAATCCGCCGCCGATTGCACGCATTTTTTCCTGCATGGTAGAGCGGGCGGAAGCCAGTGCGCTGTTAAGCGCATTTTGAAGTTCCTGTGCCAGAAAACCGGTATCGGCCTGCAGTTCGGGGGCGATGACGATATTGCGGATCGTCATATCGCCGCCGACCGTAACCGAAACACCGCCATTGGCAGCGGTTGCGGAGAACTCCATGCGGGGCAGCTCATTTTTCAATTCAGCTGCAGCCGCCTGAAGTTCCTTGGCATGGGACATCAGTTTGAGAACATCACCGAAACCAGCCATTTCTCACCGGCCCCCCTTTTTATTGCGGAGTTTTTCCAGGAAGTTGACCGCGGGACCGGCAAGGCAGATCGAACTGAAAGTACCCAGCAGCACACCGAGCATCATCACGAGGGTGAATTCTTTGAGTTCCGGGCCGCCGGCGATCCACAGAATGAAAACCACGAAAAAGGTGGTCAAAGTGGTGATCAGAGTACGGCTCAAAGTCTGGTTGATCGACAAATTGACGTTGGCAGCAAAGTCATTGAATTTGCCGCTCTGATTGTTTTCACGGATACGGTCAAAGATAACGACGGTATCGTTGATTGAGTAACCGATAACAGTCAGGAATGCTGCCACGGTGGTAAGTCCGACCGTGTATCCGGAAATCAGATAGATTCCCAACACCACCAGCACGTCGTGGAAGAGTGCCAGCACACTGGCCAGAGCATAAGTGAATTCATAACGCAGCACGATGTAGGCACCGATACCGATCAAAGCCAGCACGATGGCGAGCATAGCCGCCTTGGTGAACTCCTTACCGATCAGACCGTCCAGATGCTGAGCGTGGGCTGAAGCGGGATTGATGCCGCATTCGGGGAACTTCTCAGCGAGAAGTTTGCCAACCTGCTGCTGGACAGTTTCATTACTGTCGTCACGGAGCATGACTTCGAGTTTTTCACGGGATTCTTCATCGACCGCCGTCACATTGGACTTGTAGGTGACAGAGGGTTCTTTGAATCCGGCCTTTTTGAGCACATCAGCCATAGCAGAGGTGTTGCCCTTTTTGGCATAGCTGAAAGTAATCGCGGTACCACCAGTGAAGTCAATACCCAGAACACTCTTGCCTTTGACACCGAGCATCACCACGCAGAGCAGGATCAACGCACCGGAGAAAGCGAGAGCATATTTCCAGTTTTTGACAAAATCGATACTGGTTTTTTTCAGCATCTGGAGCATACGGATATTTTCGATATTGAAGAAACGGAAGAAATAATCGTAGACCAGACGGGTGACGAACAGAGCGGTAAAAAGACTGCTCAAAATACCGATGCAGAGCGTAATGGCAAAACCTTTGATGGCACCGGTACCGACATACATCAGAATAAACGCAGTGATCAGGGTGGTGATATTGGCATCCAACACGGAACTCAATGCCCGTTCATAACCGGCAACAACAGCAGCCCGGGCCTTTTTACCCAGAGCGAGCTCTTCCCGGATACGTTCAAAAACCAGCACGTTGGCGTCAACGGCCATACCGATCGTCAGCACGATACCGGCGATACCCGGCAAGGTCAGCGTACAATCGAATGCCGCCATAGCACCGAGGATAAGCAGCATATTCAATCCGAGAGCGATAACTGCGAGCAATCCGCTCAGGCGGTAGTAGATGAGCATGAAAATCGCAACGGTGATCAAAGAGATCACGCCGACCCAGACCCCGTTTTTGACACTGGCAAGTCCCAATTTGGGATCGGTATCGAACACCGCACCGACCTTGATGGCGAAGGGAAAGTTTCCGGCCTGCAGAGCATTGGCGATAGTCTGGGATTCTTCATCGGTGAAACTTCCGGAAATGGAAGCACTGCCTCCGGCGATAGCTTCACGGATATTGGGAGCGCAATAGAGTTTGCCGTCAAGGACGATCGCCAGCTGACGGCCGACATTGTTTTCAGTGACCCGTTTGAAATCTTCTGCGCCCTGAGTGTTGAAAGTCAGGGAAATGGAACGCTGTCCCATCTGGTCACGCATGGCCCGGGCCCGGTCGATGTTCTTGCCGTCCATTTCCGGACGCACCGCAACAAGAAAGCTGCGGACAAAAGGTTTGCCGTTTTCGATCTCAGTGTATTCCATATATTCCGTGCCCGGGGGGACGGAATTGGGATCAGCCTTGTAACGGGCGAGTTCTTCCGGAGAAGCATTTTCCACCAGACGGAAGTGAAGTTTGGCACTCATCTGGATCATATCCCGGAGTTTGGCTTTTTCGTCATTGGTGACGATCGGGGCACGGAGAACGATGTGCCGTTCGCCGGAGGGTGCGAGTTCGGCTTCAAAGATCTTCATCTGTTCCAAACGTTTGCGGAGCTGTTCAATAGCGACATCCCGGTAGTGTTTGAAGTCGTTTTCGATCTCTTCTTTTTTGTCGGCATCAGGGAGCAGTTCCAGATAGAACTCCACACCACCGTTGAGGTCGAGACCGAGACGGATGGAACTGGAGGCCTTTTTACGAATCATGCTCATGACATCACGGTTGTTTTCCAACCCTTCGCCTTTGACCATATCGGCGAGATTGACACCTTTTTCATCGGCGGCAGCGAGCAGAGCCTGTGACTCAAAAAGATCTTTGTCTTTGGCCTGCCGGGCCTGAGCATCGGTAATCAGAGCGGCGGCGGCGGCATCATTTTTATCCTTGAGCAGCCCTTTGAAAGTATCGTAGAAGTTTTTGGGAGTAAGCGGGTACATCGCTGCGGCGAAAATCACTATGGTGATGATCGCCAGCAGAGTACGCAGCAAAAGCGGTTTTTTATTCATAATCAGTTGCCTCTCAGGCTTTTTTGGCGGCAGCAGGAGCTTCCTCTTCCACCGGATTGACACCATTCTTGATAACCAGCACCTGAACGTTTTCGGCGATTTCGACGAGAAATTCTTTTTCCCGGACTTCGACGACTTTACCGTAAACTCCGCTGTTGAGCATGACTTTGGTACCTTTCACGACCCGGTCGAGAGCTTCCTGACGTTTCTGCTGCTGTTTTTTGTTGCCGCGGAAAATAAAGAAGTAGAAAGCAACAATGATCAGAATGATCGGCAGAAAATCCATGAAACCACCGCTCTTTTTGGCCGGCTGGGCAGCTTCAGTGGTTTCAGCAGCAGCGGCAGGCTGGGACTGAGCAGCACCGGGAAGAGCATTGGTGATTGCCGGAGCAGATGCGGGGGCGGCCGGAGCTTTGGTTTCCGGAGCAGCGTGCAGAACAATACCGCAAGCGAGAGCGGCAACAGCGAACAAAACTTTGATCTTCATTTTTATGTCCTTTTTTTACTTTCTTAAATCTCAATTACTTTGCCGGAACACCGAGCAGAGTAAGGTGTTTATCGAAGTGTTTTTCCAGAGCGGCTTCGTATTCAGCTTCAAATTTGTGCATCGCCTTGAAGAAGCGTTCACGGAGAGCTCCGCAGAGAATGGGACCGTAGGTGATGTGAAGCAGCTGACGGGCCTCAGGCATATCCATCAGAGCAGGCAATTCAGCATCGCTCAGAGTATCGACGGCCGGGATCTTATTGATATCGGCGGTGATGTGATAGAGTTTGAGCATATCGTTGAAGTTGTCCAGAGCGCACTTGTGCATATCGCGGTAGAGGGCAGGATCGTTTTCAGCGATAACGGTGACAGCGACGAGCCAGCTGGTACCGGCGGTCTTGAGGTGCAGATAGTGGCGGGTTTCGCGTCCGACGGTGGGATAGACGGCGAACTTGTCGCTGCCGCTGTGGACGGAAACTTTATAGTTGCCGTAGTTCTGAGCGATAAGAGCGTGAACCTTGAACTGACGGTCAAATTCAGCGAGATCGCCGATGTAGTCGATCGCTTTCTGGAATTCACCGATGAAGCGGGGAGCCAGAGAGCTGAATTCGACATTGCGGAAACGCAATTCACGGACGATGAAAAGGTGATGAGAGGGAAGAGTCGGGCTGGTGGTTTCGTCGATGGAGATCTCCAGATCAAATTCATCGCCGCGGGCAGCTTTGAGGTGTTCGTAGACCTTGTGAGCGAAATCCAGTGCCGCAGTGTACATCACCGCACAACGTTTGGCAGTCAGATCATCGACTTCGACGGTAACATCACCGAGAACAAATTTCTTGTCGGAATAATCAGCGATGATGCGCTTCCGGAAATCAGCGGGGAATTCAGCAAAAGCAGCTTCGATCTGTGCATTGTCCCAATCTCCGGCGGCGGCATTCATCACCTCCGAAAGGTCAAGCGTGATCATCGCCATACCGGCAGCAAGAGCAACGTCGATATCGGGAATGGTTTTGAGATGGTCGCCGTCTGCACCGTAACCGTCACGGTAATCCGCAGCATAAACCATGAAACAGGCATCATCGACCACCTGACGGAAAGTACGTTTGGTC
>JAZRNP010000020.1:0-3583 GCA_045648225.1 Victivallaceae bacterium
TCCGGCTGCTGGATGATCGGCGACCACTACACCGATATGGAAGCCGGACGGCTCGCCGGATTCCGGCGGATTTTCCTCACTTACGGTTTCGGCGAAACCCGTGAGGAAACCCCGGATTACACCGTCGATAAATTCAGCGAAATCGCAAACGTCATCCGCGGTTTCTGAACCGGGGACACCCCATGCCGGAACTTTTTTCATCCGCCCCCGGTTTTGCCGCTGCCGGAACGATATCCGCCGGACTGCATCGGGCCGGATACCGCAGTGCACTGGTAGGCGGAGCTGTCCGGGATCTGCTTCTGGGGCGGACTCCGGCAGATTTTGATCTGGTGACAACTGCCCGCCCGGAAGAAATATGCCGGATTTTCCCTCAAGCCAAACTGGTCGGCAAAAGTTTCGGTGTCACCATCATCCGGCAGGACGGCATCGATATCGAAGTTGCCACTGCCAGAAGTGAACGGTTTTATCTGGACGGCAGACACCCGGAACAAGTTGCTTATACCACCGACTTTGCATTGGATGCAAGCCGCCGGGATTTCACGGTCAATGCACTGATGTACGATCTTGAAAAAGAGGAATTACTTGATTTCACCGGCGGAGTATCCGACCTCGAAGCTGGAATTCTCCGGGCGGTCGGCATCCCGGAAGAACGTTTCAATGAAGATTATCTGCGTTTGCTGCGCGCCATCCGCTTTGCCGCAAAACTTGATTTCAAACTTGATCACAAGTTGGAAAATGCGCTGAAAAGCCACGCCCATCTGGTAACTCAGCTCTCTTCTGAACGGATTTTCGCTGAACTTGATATGATGCTCACCGGGAAAAATCCGGCCCGGGCAGTAGAACTGCTCGAATCATCCACCATTCTTGAAAAACTCCTCCCGGAGGTCGCCAGATTGCGTAAAGTTACTCAACCTCCCCAATTCCATCCGGAGGGTGATGTACTTGAACACACCTTGCTGATGCTTCGCCGCATGACCATCCCCAACCGGAAACTGGCATGGAGCGTACTGCTGCATGATGTCGGAAAAGCCGATACCCGTTCAGTTGATCCTGACGGCAGGATCCGCTTTTTCGGGCATGAAAGCACTGGTGCGCTCATTGCCGAAAACATCTGCCGGAGATTAAAAATGCCCAATGATGATATGGAGTGCTGTATTCACGCGGTTGCCAATCATATGCGCTTTGCATCGGTGCAGAATATGAAACAAGCCAAACTGCGCCGCCTCATCGGAGAAGAAAATTTTTCAGTCGAACTTGAACTCCACCGTCTCGACTGCCGCTGCAGCAACGGATTGATGGATGGATACAACTTTCTGCTTGATCTTCTGCAGGAATTCGGAAACGGTTCCGCCCTGCCCCCGCCGCTGGTCAGAGGACGGGATCTTATACAAAACAACATCAAGCCGCAACCTGAATTCAAACGCGTGCTTGATGCTGTTTATGAACGCCAGCTCTCAGGAGAATTCACCGATCGGGAATCTGCGCTGAAAGCGGCATTGGAAATGTTCGATTGAATCTGCTCAACGGCCCAGTGCCGCTGAAGATTCATTACTCTTGATAGTACCGAAGTCAGCCGGTTTTCCCTTTTGCTGTTTCAGCAGCCACTGGATACCGACTCCGGGCATGATGCTGTGACTGGCATGGAAAATCGTCAGCCGGGCATTGCCGGAAACCCGCCGGACATAAATTTTGCTTTTACCAAGTTTCTCTTTAACGACCGGAAATTTGGCAAACTTCCGGGCTTTGATATCCTGAATTTCCGCTTCGCTGAAACGATCTTTGGGAGCAGCGACCTTGTTGAAGGCCCAGATCGCGTGTTCGACCGGAACCACCCGGTCAAAAATACCGTGAGAGATATCCAGCGGATAGGTGACACCTTCCAGATAATTCACCGGACTGCGTTTGGCAGCCTCGGCTTTTGCCTTTTCATCAGTTTTGGGATTACCAATATTTTTTTCGATATGGGTTCCGTAACTTTTTTTGGCATCCGGCTTTTTGTCGTAATAATCATGCCACAACACCAGATCGGAAATCGGACACCAGGAAGAAACTGCCGCCCAGATATCCCGATTGCGGGAACTGGTCAAAAGCGACATAAAACCGCCGCCGGAACCGCCAATGAGATAGATGCGATCATTGTCGATATTATAATTTTTCTGCATATATTTCACGGCATCAATAATATCGGAAATTGCCGCATCGCTGCCCATGGACAAGGGGTTGCCCACCGTGTTTTTACCACGGAAATCAGGAGCGATCATGTGAACATCATGCGCAACCAGTTTCTGGGCATAAGCGCCGTTGCACTGTTTGTAATTTGAACTCCAGGTGTGCAAAGTGACAAAGAGCGGACGGGATTCCTTGGATTTTGCGACCAGAATCAATGCCGGCTGCTGCGAGTTATCATAACTGCACAAATAGGTGATCTCTTTGACCGGCAGATTTGGTTTTGCGGCCTTTTTAACAACCTTTTTTGCAGCTTTTACTTTTTTCTCCTGTGATTTTTCAGCGGCGGCACCGTTTTCTGCAGAAACAGTGAACGCCACCAGAGATACCAAGGCGACAGCACCCAACAGCAACTTTTTCATAGAGCTCAATTCCTTATTTTTCATATTTTTCAGCGCACGCGGTTATCCAGAACCCGTTTGGCTTTGCCTTCACTGCGGGTGATGGAGTTAAAGGGCACAACCGTCACTTTGATACGCAGGCCGGTCACCGATTCCACAGTGGCAGTAACCATGCGGCGGATCTGTTCAATAATCGCTTCACCCTGAGCATAAACATTTTCCGCAAGTTCGATATCCAATGCGATATTGTCCATATTGCCGGATGTGCTGAGTTTGATCATGTAGTTGGGAGTGGTTCCCTCGACCATGAGCAAAGCGGATTCGATCTGAGAGGGGAAAACATTCACACCGCGGATGATGAACATATCATCACTGCGGGCAGAAATCCGGTCGATCCGGCGCAAGGTTCTGCCGCAGGCACATTTTTCGGTGATAATGCGGGTAATGTCACGGGTACGGTAACGGATCATCGGCATGGCATATTTACTCAACGTGGTAAGAACCAATTCACCGGTTTCGCCATCCGGCAGCACTTCGCAGGTATCCGGGTCGATGATTTCGGGATAGAAGTGGTCTTCAAAGATGTGCAGTCCCTGATGCTGACTGCATTCGATCGCCACACCGGGGCCGATGATCTCAGAAAGTCCGTAGATATCAAATGCTTCGATTCCGGCACCGCTTTCGAGACGTTCCCGCATACCCTGGGTCCAGGGTTCTGCCCCAAAAACACCGGCACGAATAGGAAGCTCGCGCAGGTCGATACCCAGTTCTTTAGCCTGTTCGATCAGATGCAGAAAATAGCTCGGAGTACAGCAAATGGCATTGACACCGAAGTCACGGATCAGCATCACCTGACGTTTGGTATTGCCGCCGGAAGCCGGAACCACGGTGGCTCCCAACGCTTCGACACCGGCATGAGCACCAAGACCGCCGGTAAAGAGTCCGTAGCCGTAAGAGACCTGAACCACATCATTTCTGGTCAGACCGCAGCAGCACAGTGCCCGGCGCATAACTTC
>JAZRNP010000021.1:0-1157 GCA_045648225.1 Victivallaceae bacterium
CGTACCATCATGTGCGCTCCCACCGGACATCGGCATGTCGACAGTATGCATGAGACCATCGGTGTGCTGAAACGGGATCTGATTTTGCAGATCACCAAAGGTGTCGGCAATGTATTTTACGATCTTGCCGGCGGCTGGTTCGATCATCCGGGAATCATGGAAGCTCTGCGCAAAACCAACTTGATCGGTAAATTTGCTCTGACACTTCCCGGATTCAAACGGGGGCAGGCGGCGGTGCTTTACAGTACCGAATCCATCAAGCGTCTGGCTGACGGTAATAATGCAATAACCATACCGGTGCGTCAGGATTTGCGGCGCAATCTCGGTTGGAGCGGTATTACCAGCGATCAATATTTGCTGGAAGATATCCTGCAGGACAACTTCCCCGAATATGATTGTTACATTCTCCCCAATGTCTACGCCCCCAGTGAAAAGGTGCGCAAAGCCATCCGTGAGAAGCTGATGAAAAAAGGCAAATTGGTCATTTTTGGTTACGCTCCGGGAGCTTTCCGGGAAAATTCCGGCAAGATCGATCTCAAGGCGATGAAAGAGTTGACCGGTATCACCTTCGCTTGTGCTCCGGATAAATTCACCCGCACAGTCGCTTCCGGCAAAGTCAAATTCGGCAGCGGCGGCAAGTTCGGTCCGGCATTTTATATCAATGATAAAAGTGCCAAAGCGATGGGAAATTTCGTCGGTACAAACAAGGTGGCATTTGCATCCAAGCGAGTTGCGTCAGGAGCAAATGTGGTGGTGACCATGGTTCCGGAAATGACTCCGCAGATCTACCGGGAAATTTTCCGTAAAAACGGCATTCACATTTTTACCGAAAAAGATGATCCTGTTTATTATGACGGTCGATTTGTTGCAATCCACGCCAACAGCAGCGGCAAAAAGGTGCTGACTTTGCCGGAAAACGGCAACTGGTTCGATCTTTTCCGCCGCAAGAAAGTTGCGGAAAACAGCAAGAGCTTCACCGTGGAAATGGAGCGCGGTCAGACTGAGATCTATTTTATCGGCAGCGATGCTGACTTCCAACGCTATCTCGAAATTAAATAAATTTTAAAAGTACAGGGTAGGTTTATGAAGAAAAAATTTTTCGCAAAACGATTGTTTCAGTTGATCTTTTTTTCAACGCTGTTGTTGCTGGCATCGTG
>JAZRNP010000022.1:0-1442 GCA_045648225.1 Victivallaceae bacterium
GGCAGGTTCATCTGGGAATGAAATTTTTACTGTTTCAGCTTTTGCTTCCGGTTTGGGAATTGCGGGGGCAGGGGGATTTTTTTCAACTTCCCGGAGCGTTTCTGTATGGTCAAAGAAAAGCCCGTCCAGCGGATTCTGTACCTGACTGGATACCTGATAGCGGATCTCGGCGGCATCAAGGATGAGCGACAACGGAAGTTTGCCGGAAAGCGGCTGCTCTGCAGCCACTCCATCGACAGGAGTTTCCCGGGTTTTCCGGAGTGCGGACGACACCGCTGATGCCACGGCCCGGCTGATCACATATTCCGACTTGAATCTGACCTCCCGCTTTGCCGGATGGACGTTGACATCGAGTTCTTCCGGAGGCATATCGATAAAAAGCACCACCGGATTGTAACGTCCGGGTTCGGCAAGCGTGGCATAACCCTCTTTGATCCCCCGGTACACTGCCTGCGCTTCGACCGGACGGAAGTTGATGAATATCCGCTGATCCCGGCGGGATGGCCGGGTGAATCCGGGGGCGGCAACGCAGCCGGAGATGTGCATGCCGTTTTCAATGTGTTCAAAGAAGAGCATTTTATCGGTGAAACTTTTGCCGAAAAGTTCCCGCAGCCGGTACTCCTGAGTGCTGCTTGGGGGGGTGTGAAAGGCGATGCGATTGTCGATTTGAAGCCGGAATCCGATCTCCGGATGAGCGATGGCAAGCATGATCATGATCTCTTCGATGTGATGCTCTTCGGTGGCGGCGGATTTCATAAATTTTTTCCGGGCAGGGAGATTGAAAAAGAGTTCCGATACTTCGATTCTGGTGCCGACCGGTCCGCCGCAGGGGGTGATTTCGATCTTTTCCCCGCCGTCACAGCAGATTCGGGTCCCCTCCGGAGCATCGGCGGTTCTGGTCTGCATTACAAAGCGGCTCACTGAAGCAATGGAGGGCAGGGCCTCTCCCCGGAACCCCAGTGTGATGATATGTTCCAGATCTTCTTCGGAAAGCAGTTTGCTGGTGCCGTGCTGTTCCAGGGACAACCGGGCATCTTCGGAGTCCATGCCGCAGCCGTTGTCCGTTACGGCGATCAGGCGGCTGCCGGCCCGTTCGATTTCCACGGTGATGAAGGTGCTTCCGGCATCGATGGAATTTTCAACAAGTTCTTTGACAACGGACGCCGGGCGTTCGATGACCTCTCCGGCGGCGATCCGGTTGCTCAAAGCGGTGCTCATGACTTTTATTTTACTCATCTCAGCTCCTGGGTTCCGGTAATTTCATGGAAAGCAAATCCGGATGGTTGAACGATTCAGGCGGTATTCCCTCCGGTTTTTTCCGGGTTGAAATCCGGGAGATGATCTCAAAATTGCGCCGGATCACCGGATTGTCCGGCTGCAGCTGCAGTGCGAGTGTGATCTCCCGGGCGGCTTCCTCCGGAGCCGAGGGCATCAGCAGTACA
>JAZRNP010000023.1:0-5036 GCA_045648225.1 Victivallaceae bacterium
ATCGTCGGTGGAGCACATCACCTCCACATTCAGCGGACCGGCGAGCAGAGCCTGCGGACGGTAGGCGTCGGTGGCGAGTTTGGCGGTAACAGTATCGTAGATCATTTCGCCATTCTTTTCGCAAAGCAGTTCTTCGATGCCGAAGTAACGCTTGAGATCGAGGTGGATCCATTCATAAACCGGATTTCCGGCGATTTCCGGGAAAACCTTGGCCAATGCGAGGAATTTTTCCCGGGGAGTGGCATTTTTTCCGGTGATAAGAGTTTCCGGAACTCCGCGTTTACGCATCATTTCCCAAACATAATGGTCGGTGGCAGCGAAGAGCTGCCAGGCATCACTGTAACAATTGTTGTCAGCGATTTCTTTGACATTTGCATGGTTGTGGGGGTCCACGACCGGAAGATTTTTCACAGCATCAAACAGCTGCATTCCGGCAGCGTTGCTGATAAGATAATTGTCACCCATAAAAGCCATGATGATATATTCTCCTGTGTTAGGTTATTTTATTTCAAACTTCAAACATTGACGGCATCGCCGGATTTGACGTCGGCAGCGTTGGCAGCCAGAAGCGGACGAACCGTTTCAGCGAGGAAAGCTTCGACCTGCTGCGGAGCGCGCCCGATAAATGCTGCAGGATCGATAAAGCTGTCAAAATCATCTTTGATTGCTGCAAAAGCCGGATCGTTGCGCAAACGGTCGAGAAGGTCATTTTCAAGTCCCTCTTCCTTGACCCGGCGACCGGCGGCCATGGAGTGTTCACGGATAACTTCGTGCAGTTCCTGCCGGTCTCCGCCGCGTTTAACCGTTTCCATGAGCAGATTTTCGGTTGCCATAAAGGGCAGTTCAGCATTGATATGCTTGGCAATTACCTTGGGCCAGACCTGAAGTCCGTCGGTCACGTTGATAAGAATCGAAAGGATCACGTCGGTGGCCAGGAATGCTTCCGGCAGAACGATCCGGCGGTTGGCGGAGTCATCCAGCGTGCGTTCAAACCACTGAGTGGCAGCCGTCATAGCGGCATTACCGGGCAGATTCATGACGTAACGGGCAAGCGAAGTGATGCGTTCACTGCGCATGGGGTTGCGTTTGTAGGCCATGGCACTGGAACCGACCTGCTTGGCGTTGAAAGGTTCTTCGACCTCTTTCATGCTGGCCAGCAGCCGGATATCGGTAGCGATTTTGGCGGCACTCTGAGCGATACCGGAGAGAACCGCCAGCACAAAATAGTCAACTTTGCGGGTGTAGGTCTGTCCGGAAAGGGCAATGACATTGTCAAATCCCATTGCAGCTGCGACATTTTTTTCCAGCTGGCGGCATTTTTCGTGATCGCCGTTAAAGAGTTCGAGGAAGCTGGCCTGAGTTCCGGTGGTTCCTTTGACACTGCGGAAGGGCAGTTCATTCATTTCCCGGTCGAGCCGTTCAAAGTCAAGCACGAAGTCCTGCAGATAAAGAGCAAAACGTTTACCGAGCGTGGTCAGCTGAGCTGGCTGAAAATGGGTAAATCCGAGCATGGACATACCTTTGTATTTGTCGCAGAAGTCAGCCAGATTGGCGATCAGACGGAGCATTTTACCCCGGATGACGCCAAAAGCTTCGCGGATCTGGAGCAATTCAGTGTTGTCGGTAACAAAACAGCTGGTGGCACCGAGATGGATGATGGGAGCGGCCTTGGGGCAGAGCTCAGCATAAGCCCGGATATGGCTCATCACGTCATGACGGAGATCTTTTTCAAACTGAGCGACCCGGTCAAAATCGATATCGTCGAGATGCGCTGCAAGTTCAGCGATCTGGGCATCTTCAATCGGAATACCCAACGCCTGCTCGCATTTGGCAAGCGTAAGCCAGAGTTTTCTCCAGGTGGAGTGCTTGTGCTGGGGAGACCAGATAAAACTCATCTCGCTGCCGGCATAACGGTCGGTCAGCGGATTGCGGTACGAACTGTTTGACGATTTTTTGTCCACGACATCTTTCCTCAAGTTAGGTTTTGCCGTCACCAAAACAGCAAAAACATTAAATTTACAATGACACTCTTATAATTTAAGGCATAAAAGTGTATTTCGCAAGTTGATTTTGGTATAAAAAACAGATTTTCCACGATTCCAGTCTTGACAGTTGGTTCCGGATGGTCTATATTCAATACCAAAGCAATTAATCCGGCGGAGAAAAAAATAATGAAACATGAAATAACCATACTCGTAAATTCTCTGGAAAAGTGCCGTTACTTTTACCGTGAAACCTTGAAACTCGGCGAACCTTTCACCGACAGCAGCGAACTTGCCGAATTTAAAATCGGCGAAGATGCCTTTCTGACTTTGGAGGAGAGCCAGCTCCCTGCTCTTGAACACGCTTCAAGTGCGACTTCCTGGGCGTTGGAAACCGAATATTTTGAGGAAATCTGCGACTCGTTGAAAAAACTCGGTGCCACCACCGGAGATGAATTCATCCGCAAGGGCCGGAGAGCTCAACGCTCTTTTGATCCGGAAGGAAACCCTTTCATCCTCGTTGGCAAAATAAACTGATCCAATCCTCAGACCATCCCAGATGTTGAGTAAAAAACATATTTTCTGCATTGTCGGCATCACCGCCGCTGCGGTCAGACTGGTTTTCTACGCCATGTTCGCCGGGACCATGTTCCGTTACTACCACATGGTCAGCGGCTTGGATATGCAGACACTGCTGCGTTTTTCCGAATGGGGAAGCGAAAATCAATTCGTTCCGCCATTTTTCACCTTGCACCGGATAACCTTGTTTTTGCTGTGGAAGTTAAACGGCGGGAACCATCCGGTGGATATGGTATTTCTGATTCAGGCAATCACCGGTATTGCCGGATCATTGGCAATCAGCGATATCGTCCTGATGCTGAGCGGAAAGCGCAAAGCGGCATTGGTTGCCGGCATAATTTATGCGCTTTATCTGCCGTTTCTGATCTATGAATTTTCCATACTTCAGGAAACTTTTACGGTAAACACGCTGCTCTTTGCCATTTGGGCACTTTTACGGATCAGAAAAAAGCGTTTCCCTGTTTGCGCAACGTTGGGAACCGGGCTGCTCTGGGGACTGGTTCTCACCGGCCGGCCGATATCGATTCCGGTTGCACTTGCCGCATTCATCGGGACAATAATCTATTGCCGCAAAAAGAAGCTCCTTAAAAAAGTAGTACCGCTGTTTATCGGAGTTCTGATCATCACCGGATGTGCTACCGGATTCAATGCATATTTCAAAAGCGGCCGCGGTCCTTTTTACAATGTGATGCCATACACTGTCGTATACAACACCGGAACCGGGAACCAGAACAGTCCGGTCCGGCAAAGCTATTTGAAAAAAATTGCTATCACCTCCGGAAAAATGCTGCTGCGCACGCCGCTGCTTTTCAGCGTCCGGGAACTGCCGGAAAACCAAAACCTCTATTTCTGGAGAGAAAAAATGCCGGAATCCCGACTGCTGCTTGGCCCGGAGATACTGATTACATTGACCATCTTTTCGCTGCTGGTTTTCCTGTTGGCCGGAAAATGGAAAAAGCCGGAAGCTCTCATCTTGTGGACGCTGCTGCTCGCCCCTGCCCTTTGCGGCAGAGAAGCAATCGGCCGCTACCGCCTGATGCTCTGTCCGTTCTTTATCATCATCGCAGTATCCGGAATAGCTCTGCTCCCCGAAATCAAAAGCATCCTCAAGCGGCGCATCATCATCTTTACAGCATCATTCATTGCCGTAACCTGCGCCGCAATTGAATTGAACCGCAACCACGGACTGCGCATATCCGATTTTCACTCCTGGGCAATCGCCACTGAAGCCGCTTACGGAAACAGCGACATCACCATCGAAGCCTATTACGAATGCTGGCAGCGCAGTGCCATGCGCAGCGACACTGCATTCAAAGCGATTCAGGGAGCCGCCATGCGCGGATCAAATTATGAAATCGCCGCCCATGTCATCCGGCAGGCGGAATTGGCAGGTCAGGTGAATCCTTCGCTGATCGCCTACTACACCGGATTGATCTATGTCGGCAAACAGGACCCGGAACAGGTGGCGAGAGCTTTTGCCAAAATAAATCCCCGGGAACTGCCGCCGGATCTGCTCCCATTCTTTGAACAGGTACTCAATGACACCAGAAAAATTCTGCATCAAAGAGAAAATCAGCGATTGAATAAAACTCCTTGATGTGTTATATTAAAAATAAGTTTTATCAATTTCTCTTGGGGGATATTTCGTATCATGGAAAAATTCTACGTAACAACACCGATCTATTATGTCAATGACCGTCCGCATATCGGTCATGCTTATACAACCGTACTTGCTGATGTTCTGGCCCGCTACAACCGTTCTCTCGGCAAGGACACCTTCTTTCTCACCGGAACTGACGAACACGGACAGAAGGTTCAGAATGCCGCCGAAAAACATGGCATCCCGCCGCAGCAGCACTGCGACGAAACCGTTTTGAGATTTCAGGAACTCTGGCAGAAACTCGGTATCACCTGCGACCGCTTCATCCGTACCACTCAGGAAGAACACAAACGGGTCGTCCGGGAAGTTCTGCAGGATCTTTATGACCGCGGAGAGATCTACAAAGCTGACTATACCGGCTGGTACTGCGTCGGCGACGAACGCTTTTTCACCGAAAAAGATCTGGTTGACGGAAAATGTCCGGAGTGCGGACGGGAGGTCACGGCGATCACCGAAAGCAACTATTTTTTCCGCATGAGCAAATATCAGGATTGGCTGATCGATCATATCAAAAACAATCCGGATTTCATTCTCCCGGCTTTCCGGGCCAACGAAACGTTGGGATTCCTCAAAAAACCGCTGGCCGACCTCTGTATCAGCCGCCCGAAATCCCGCCTGTCATGGGGTATCGAACTGCCCTTTGACAAGGATTATGTCACCTATGTCTGGTTTGACGCATTGCTGAACTATGTTTCCGGCGTCGGCTACCGCACTGACGAAGAAAAATTCAAACGCTGGTGGCCGGCCACTTGTGAGCTTATCGGCAAAGATATCCTCACCACCCACACGGTCTACTGGCCCACCATGCTCAAAGC
>JAZRNP010000024.1:0-9121 GCA_045648225.1 Victivallaceae bacterium
CCTCCCCGTCCCCAATCAGGAAGCGATCCGTGCTGCCGTCAAAGCCGGTCTGCTCATGGAATGCGGGATCACAAAGTTCAGCAAATTTGACCGCAAAAGCTATTTTTACCCCGATCTGGTGAAAAATTATCAGATCTCCCAATTCGATCTGCCGTTTTGCGTCAATGGTAAAATGCACATCTCCGGCACCGGATTTTCCGGGGAACAGCTTCCTGACAAAGTGATCGGTATCACCCGTATCCATTTGGAGGAAGACCCGGCAAAGCTCACCCATTTTGCTCATGGCAGCGGTGCCGACTACAACCGTTCCGGAGTTCCGCTGCTGGAAATCGTAAGCGAGCCGGATATGCGCAGTGCCGATGAAGCTTACGCCTATTTGACCAATCTCAAAGAGCTGTTGCGTTACAGCGAAATCAGTGATTGCGATATGGAAAAAGGTCAGCTCCGCTGCGATGTCAACATCTCTCTGCGTCCGGTCGGAACCGAAAAATTCGGAACCAAGATCGAAATGAAAAACCTCAACAGCTTCCGTGCCGTCCACCGGGCCATCGAATCTGAAATCGAACGGCAGGCGGAACTTCTGGATGCCGGAACTGTCCTCAAGCAGGAAACCCGGGGCTGGGATGATGAAGCCGGCAGCAGTTACCTCATGCGTACCAAAGAGTCCGCCCACGATTACCGCTATTTCCCCGATCCGGATCTGATGCCGGTAACCTTTACCGACGAAGACATCGAAGCCATCCGGGCAACTCTGCCGGAGCAGCCCGAAGCAAAACGGGCCCGCTTCATCGCTGATTATGCTCTCACCGCTTACGATGCGGAAGTGCTGACCGCCGACCGGAAGCTCGCCGCCTATTTTGACGAATGTGCCAAAACCGCCAAAAATCCCAAAGCGGCAGCCAACTGGATCATCTCCACTTTGCTCAGCCTCACCGGTGCGGCAAAGGTTTCCGTTTCCGACTGTCCGGTGACTCCGGAGAAACTGGCGGAACTTGTCAACTTTGTCGATTCCGGTAAAATCAGCGGCAAAATCGCCAAAGATCTGCTCCCGGAAATGTTTGAAAGCGGCAAATCCGCCGCCGTGCTCATCGACGAAAAGGGACTTTCTCAGGTCAGCGACGCCTCCGCCATCGCCGGAATCGTCACTCAGGCGATCGAAGCCAACCCCAAACAGACCGCCGAATATCTCGCCGGAAATGAACGGGTTCTGCAATACTTCGTGGGTCAGGTGATGAAACTCTCCAAGGGTCGCGCCAACCCCGGACTTGCCATTGAAGAGTTGAAAAAACAGCTTCAGGCTAAAGCATAAGGTTTTTGCAATTGCTTATTTCCAGTCAATTCATCGTTCTCGACAAACGCCCCTACCGGGAGAGTGCCCTGATCACCACGGGCCTCAGCCCGGACTACGGAAAAATTGCGTTTGTCATCCATGGTGCCCAGAAGCTTTCTGACAAAAGCTTCCCGGCTGCGGATGTATTCCGGGAACTGGAAGTTGAATTCAATGACGACGGCACGCCGAAAGAGTTGTATACAGCAAAAAACGTTGAGCTGCAAACCGTTTTCGACGATATTGCAAATCAGCCGAGAAACTTCAAGATGGCGGGCCGGATCGCCTCGTTTCTGCTGAAAAACACTCCGGGAAATCTGCCGCAGCCGTACACCTACGACACATTGCGTTCCGTGCTGACCAATCTCGCCGGCATGGAGTGTCAGCACGAACTCTGGACTCTTGAACAGTGCGCCGTCGTTATAAAAAGTGCCTATCTCTGCGAAAACGGTCTGCTCCCGGACGGGCAGAATGAACAGCAGAATGAGTTTCTGGAAAATCTTGTCGCTTCCGGAATTGACAATTCGCCGCTGCCGCAGTGCGCTCCGGAATACTGGAGTGCGCTCAACAACTGGCTCAATTCACTGATTGAATTTCACCACTTGAAACGTTAAAGGTTCTGCAATATGAAACATCCGATCATTACCATTCTGGCTCTGCTGCTGCTCTGCTGCAGCTGCGCCGCTCCGACCGCAACCACCATATTCGGCGATCCCTGTGAAGCCCTTTCGGAAAAACAGCTCACTTATCTTGCCGGATTCTCCCGTACTGCGCTGAAAAAAAATGCAGTAAAATACAAGTTCACCCAAGAGGAACTTGATATCATAAAAAATACCGAGCCGCGTCTGCGCACCGAATACCGGGGCAATCGTTACGGCACACTTTTCGTACTCTGGAACACCCCGAAACGTATTCTCGGAATGCGTTTTGAAGGAGCTCTTGATGTCGAAGTCCCCAGCTGTGCCATGGTCATCGGTTCAACCGACGGTTCCGAAGTGGGAACCATCCAGCCGGATAAAACCCGGCGGGGACGCTGAACAGGTTCTTTATTTACGGAGTAAAAGAAATATGATACACCGCCAAAACGATTATCGTACCGATCTGCGCAGCTCCATGCGGGGCGGCGACGGAGAAATAAAAATCGAACATCTCTGGGAAAAAGAGTTGAATTCCCCGATCCGGATGTTCAGCCGCATAACCGTGGAACCGGGATGTTCCATCGGATTCCACAATCACGACAACGAAGAAGAGGTGTTTTACATCATCAGCGGACAGGCTGAAGCCGATGACAACGGGAACACCGTTATTCTCAATCCGGGAGATACCATTTTAACCGGGAACGGTGACGGTCACTCCATCAAAAATGCCGGAAACACTACCCTGGTGATGATGGCTGTAATTGCGAGGTTCTGCAAATGATTTCCAATACCAGATTAACTGAACTTGCCCGGGAATACGGCACGCCGCTTTTTGTCTATGACGGTTCGCTGATGCTGGAGCGTTATCATGATCTTTTCAAATTCATCCGCAATCCCCATCTCAAAATACATTATGCCCTCAAAGCAAATTACAATCCGGGCCTGCTGACCCTGCTCCGGGATTCAGGGGCCTGTATCGATGCGGTGAGCCCGGCAGAAGTCCGGCTGGCTCTGCGTCTGGGATTCACCCCTGACCGGATCATCTACACGGCAAACAATATGACAGATGCCGAATTTGACCGGGTGATCAAAACCGGAGTCATCATCAATATCGGTTCGCTCTCCCGCTTGAAAAAATGTGCAAAAAATTACCCCGGCACCAAAATTTGCCTGCGCTTCAATCCCGATGTCTGCGATGGTGACAATGAAAAAACCATGACCGGCGGCGACCTCACCAAATTCGGCATCCTGCTGGATGCCGTAGATGAAGTCAAAGCGATCGTTAAAAGCGGTTCGCTCCATGTCATCGGTCTGCATGAACACACCGGCAGCGGTTTGCAGCACATCGAATCCGTGTTGCAGAGTATGCGCAATCTGATGGCGATCGCCACGTTGGAAAACTTCCCGGAATTGGAATTCCTCGATTTCGGCGGCGGTTTCAAAGTTCCCTACCGCCCGGACGAAGCCCCGGTCGATTACGTCAGCATGGGAAAACAGATCGACGAACTCTTCGACAGTTTCTGCAAAAGCTACGGCAAAGAACTGATCATGCGCTTTGAGCCGGGAAAATATCTCTCCGCCGAATGCGGCACTTTGATCGTGGAAGTCAACACCATCAAGCACAACCGTACCCGTACCATCGCCGGATGCAACTCCGGATTCCCGCAGCTTATCCGTCCGGTCCTTTACGATGCCTATCATCACATTGTGAATCTTTCCAATCCTGATGGTGAACCTCAGGTTTATGATATTTGCGGAAATATCTGTGAAACCGGAGACCGTTTTGCCGAACAGCGCGCCTTGCCGGAAATCCGGGAATATGACCTGCTCGCCATAAAAAATGCCGGTGCCTACTGCTACTCGATGGGTTCCGTTTACAATCTCCGGGCCATGCCGACTGAAGTCGTGCTGCTGGATGACAAGGTGGTAAGTGTCAACGCCAGGATGAATGACGATGAGCTGATCGACAACATTCTGTCCCGTGTTGCTCCGGAGGTGGAAAAATGAGCCGTTATACCGGAGTTCTTGATCCGCAACCGGGCAACCTTGCCTTTGCCCTGTTTGACGACGGAAAAATGGTTTTCAGTGTCAACTGTCCCATGCACGGACGGGATGCCTCCATCCTGCCGGACTTCATTGCCGGAAAACTGTCGGAACAATCTTTAAAGATAAATGATATCAAAAACTGGACCATCGGTTCCGGTCCCGGCAGTTTCACCTTTTTGCGTCTGGTTGCCGCCCTCGCCGCCGGATGGAAGTTTGCAGATGATTCGATGCAGTTCCGCTGTGTTCCAGGAGCGATCGCTCTGGCCGGAGCAGTCCCCTCCGCTTGCGGAGAAAAGCTGGGAGTGCTTTACGACGGACGCAATCAGGAAATTTTATATTTCGGTGTGGTCAACCGGGATGGCGCACTGGAAAGCTCCGGAGAAACCGCCGTACTCAACCGGGAACAATGCGCTGCATTTTTCGCCGGACGGCAGGAAAAATTGCTCTGCTTTGAATGTGAAAAAAGTGCGATCGAAGCAATTCTGCCGGAATTTGCCAAGGTAAACTCCGTAACTCCGGCACCGGAAGCATTGGCCGACAACCGTTCCGTCCCCTACGACAACAATCTGGACAATCTGGTCTACATCCGACCGGCAGTCGTCTGAAAAAAATAAACCGGGAGCAGGTTGAACCATTTCAACTTGCTCCCGGAATCGTTTTATCCGATGCCGACCGGCATAAGGTAACGGAATAAGCTCCGTTATAAATAATCAATTATAATTTGAGCTGGGAAATATTTTCCACGGCAGTCATAAATGTGACCGTGGGAACATCGGCAAATTCATCGCTCTCTTCGGTGGTTCCATCAGTTCGGAAATACATATCTTCCTCGCCCTCGAACATCACCAATTTGACCGGGTTGCCGTTTTTATTGATCACAAAAACCCCCTCATCCGGGAAATTCTGCACCAGATCGTCTTTGCTTATAACATCCATGACCGCTTCGCCGTCAGCTTCAAAGTAGAGCTGAACCTGCTCCATAACGCCGTTTTTAATATCGGCGGCGGTGATGACCGGAGCACCGGATTTAAGAACAGCGGCAATTTTTTCCATATTTTTGTCACTCATAAAAATCTATCTCCTATTGCAAAAATGGCAATCCGGGCAAACGGAAATTTTCCCGGGTCTCTTCATCATAAAAAACCTTCATCAAAAACAGTCCATTGGGAGGTGCGGTTTCCGGAGCCTGTGTACGGTCTTTGGCTTCAAGGATCCGGGTGACTGCATCCGGAGAATACACCCCTGCTCCAACCGCTTCGATCATTCCCATCAAACAGCGGATCATCTTGTACAGAAAACCGTTTCCGACAAAAGTCAGACAGCAGAAATCACCGATCTCCTCCACATCAATACGATAAATTGTACGTACCGCATCGTCGATCTCCCGCCGCTCCACCACGAAACTGGAATAATCGTGGGTCCCGACCAGCCGTTCCGCCGCCTGCCGGATAAGTTCGACCGACTGCTTGCGGTATGGACGCCAGCTGTAACGGCCGACAAACGGTGAATCATTTTCTCCGAGATTCAAAACATAGGTGTAGGCTTTACCGCAAGTATCGTAGCGGGAGTGAAACTCCAACGGGACCTCTTTGATCGTGTGTATCTTTATATCCGGCGGCAAACGCCGGTTGAGAGCCTTGAAAACCCGCTCCATCGGAATTGCCGGCAATTCCGGCACCAGAAAAGAAGCTGCGAAATTCTGCGCATGGACTCCGGCATCAGTACGACTGGAACCGATGAGATGGATCGGCTGCTTATCGTACAGCTTGGTCAGGTGTTCCTGGATCACCTGCTGAACCGCCAGACAGTGCGGCTGGATCTGCCATCCGCTGTAATTACCGCCATCGTAGGCGATCTCCATAAGATACCGTTTTACGGGGATATAAGGTGTGGGTTCAATGCCCATATTCAAAACAACTCCTGTGCGATCGAATTCCAGAAAAGCAAACCATTTTCTGTTAATTTAATACTGTTTTCATCAATGAGCAAGCCATCCGGGAAAATTTTTTGCAAATTTTCTGCGATTTCCACTCTTTTGTCCCAACTGTCGCCACCGGGAAGCTGCTTCCAGAGTTCCGGTGTCCATCCGGCTACTGTCCGCAAATTCACTGCAAAAATCTCATTTAACCGGGCTTCAGCGGAAATAATGTCCAATTCGGGAGCCTCACCATTGAGCCATCTGGTCAGTGATTCCGGCTGAATTATCCGTTTTTCTCCGTCGAATCCGGCTGCTGCCGGTCCGAATCCCCGGAGCAAACCGCCACGCCAAACCGACTGATTGTGCCGGCATTCACCCCCTGGACGGGCATAATTGGATATTTCGTAACGTCTGATGCCGTAATGGTGCAGAATCTGTTGAGCCACATTATAGAATTCCAGAGCCCGGTCATCGTCTTCGGTAAGCTCTGCGCCCAGCCGACTGTTTTCTTCCGGGGTCAATGCGTAACACGAAATGTGGTCAACTCCGAGTTGGGCGGCAAGATGCAAATCCTGTTCCCACATAGCGCGATTCTGACCGGGGATCGCATAAATCAGATCACAATTCCAATGCGGAAAATCAGCTTGCTTCACCAAATCAATTGCTTCAAGCAGTTTTTTTTGTGAACAGCAACGTCCGATCCGTTCCCGCAATGCGGCATCAAAACTCTGAATTCCCATACTGATCCGGGTAAAGTGCTTTCTCAGCAGCCGGACTTTTTCCTCGTCCAGCGTCTCCGGATTGGCTTCAATGGATATCTCGGAATCCGAAACAAACCTGAAATGAGTCCGGATCATCTCCAGAAAACGTTCTAATCGGGCATGATCCAAACAGGTGGGAGTACCGCCTCCGACATAAAGCGTTTCAGCGGTTTCCGGCGGCGCAGAATCCAACTCTTGCTCCAGATGCGTCAAATATGCATCGATCTGCGAAGCTTCCGCACCGGCTTCTGAATAAAAGGCACAATACCCGCATTTTGATACACAAAATGGGACATGAATATAATAATTCACTTCAATGCCGCCAATGCGATCTCCGACATATAAGCAATACCGGGGATAATCATCTTTTCATCAGGAACAAAACGGCAATTATGCAGCGGCGGCAGATCTTCACCGGCACCTAGCATGACAAATACACCGTCCCGGGCCTTGTTGATGTAGTAGGAAAAATCCTCTGAAGCCATGAATGATTCGCTCATTTCGAGCTGTTCGATCCCGCATTTTTCCAGAGCTTCCCGGGCGAGAGCCACCCCGGATGCCGAATTCACAGTTGCCGGATAACCTCCGAGTGCAATATGAACATCGCAGCTGACCCGATGCAGTGCGGCGACCGCCTGACACATCTCTTCCAGAGCAGACCGCAATTCAGAAGCAGTTTCATCATCCAGAGCCCGGATGGTGCCGATAACAGAGCACTCTTCAGGAATCACATTGTCCAATTTGCCGCCGTTTATGGCGCAGATACTCAAGACTCCGGCCCGCTGGGAATTGATCCGGTTGGGGATGGCACTCTGCAGTTCCATAACAGCGGAACAGGCAGCAATAAGCGGATTTCTTGCCGCATGAGGACGGCTGCCGTGACCGCCGACGCCCCGGAAAGTCACACAGAAATGTGAACAGGAACTCATCATCGCCCCTACCCGCATTCTGGCAGAACCGATGGGCATTCCCGGCATACAGTGAACAGCAGCCACAAAATCAGCCGGAGGATTGTCCAGAGCACCGGCCTCGATCAACGGACGGGCCATGGCCAGATTTTCCTCACCGGGCTGAAAAACCAAACGAATAGATCCGGAAAATTCATGCCGTTTTGCTGCCAGTATTTTCGCTGCACCGAGCAGTATCGAAGCATGAATATCATGCCCGCAAGCGTGCATCAAACCGGGTATCTCCGATTTGAAGTCACTCTCAAACTCCTCGGTAACAGTCAGAGCATCGATATCGGCCCGGAGAGTGACATTCTTTCCGGGAGCTTTACCGCGGATAAAGGCGACCGTATCAGTTTCCAGAAATGGCGACAGCACTTCCACCCCCGGGATCTCCGCCAGTTTACGGCGGATCTCAGCGCAGGTGTTGAACTCTTTGCCGGCAAGTTCCGGATGACGGTGGAGATTTTTACGAAATTCAAAAATCTCCGGCAAAAAAGCACTTATTTCCTGCATGCTCATCGTCGGAATACCACCTTTCCGTCGACCAGAGTCATCACAACCTGGCCCTGAACTTCATATCCGTCAAAAGGAGTATTGCGGGATTTGGAGAAAAATTTATTCTTATCGATGGTCCATTTGGTTTCCGGATCGATGACCGTAATATCAGCCGGATTGCCCGGAGCCAGAGAATAATCAGCCATTCCCAGGATATCCGCCGGACCGGAGGTGAATTTTTCGATCAGCTGCGGAATGGTCAGGACGCCTTTGGTCACCAGTTCAGTAAAACTCAGGCAGAAGGCCGTTTCCAGACCGATGATGCCAAACGGAGCATGATCGAATTCAACCATTTTGGCAGTTTGAGTATGCGGAGCATGATCGGTCGCGATGGCGGTCAGAGTGCCGTCGGCAAGACCTTCAATCACCGCCAGCCGGTCGCGTTCACTGCGAAGCGGGGGATTCATCTTGTAGTTGGTATCGAACTTCTTGATGCACCGATCGGTCAAAGTGATGTGATGCGGAGTGGCTTCACCGGTAACTTTGATACCGCTCTGGCGGGCACGGCGAATCAGATCGACACTTTCGGCGACACTGATATGCTGCATATGGATCTTCCAATCGATCTGACGGGCAAGAATAATATTGCGGGCAACCATCAGCTCTTCAGAAGCACCGGAGATACCGTTGATACCCAGCAGCACCGACCATTTGCCTTCGTGCATGACGCCGCCGGCAGCAAGGGTGTTTTCTTCACAATGGTCGAGAATCGGCAGATTGAAACTCTTGGCATACTCAACCACATGACGCATCAGCGCATGATCCTGAATGCATTTGCCGTCATCGCTCAAAGCAACGACTCCGGCAGCTTTCAATGAACCGATTCCGGCCATCTCTTCGCCTTTGCCGCCCTTGGTCATGTTGCCGCAGGCAAGCACCTTGACCACGCCCTGCTCGGAAGCGGTACGCTTGAGCAATTCAATTGC
>JAZRNP010000025.1:0-7859 GCA_045648225.1 Victivallaceae bacterium
TGGACTTGTGTCCTCGACTGCATCGGCGCAGAAGCAAGGCGCGAGATTGCCCACGAGGCACCGCCGCCGCAAAAAATCAACGCTGATATCTGACACTGCCATCGACGATGGTGGTATCCACGTTGAAGTCGTTGTCAAGCAGTACGATATCGGCGAGGAATCCGGGTTCAAGCCGTCCCCGGTCAAAAAGTTTCAGCGACATGGCGGCGGAAAGTGAAGTCGCCTTGACCGCCTGACTCAGCGGCAATCCGGTAACTTCCACCACATTTTTGAAAGCGGTCGCCAATTGCAGGGTACTTCCGGCGAGAGCACCACCCTCTTTGAGCCGGGCGGCACCACCGGAAACCAATACCGGAAGACCGCCGAGATCGTATTCGCCATCGGGCATACCGGCGGCACGCATGGCATCGGTTATAAGGATGACCTTGTCGGCACCTTTGACCTGAAAAACCAGCTTGATCATCGCCGGATCGATATGCAGTTTGTCGCAGATAAGTTCAACAAAAACATCCTGATGGAGCAATCCGGCACCGACCAGACCGATATCCCGGTGATGAAGCGGAGTCATCTGATTGCAGAAGTGCGACAGATTCCGCAGACCGGCCTGATGGGCGGCAGAGAAGTCGGCATATTTGGCTCCGCTGTGAGTACAGGAGGGGGTGATGCCGCGGGAAAGCATCTGGGAGGTAAATTCCACGCCGCCGTCAACTTCCACGGCGTAGGTGATCTTTTTCACGGGGAAAGCTGCGTTGAGTTTATCGACTTCGACGGCATCGGGAAGCCGGACAAAAGCCGGATTCTGGGCACCGGCCGCTTTGGGATTGATAAATGGCCCTTCGAGGTGGACTCCGGGAATGCGGCAGCCTTTACTCTGATCGTAGCGGGCAACTGCATCAAGAGAAGCGATCAGCTGTTCGTGGGAAACGGTCAGAGTGGTCGGCAGCAAAGTAGTAACACCTTCAGCAAGTTTGCTTTCGGCGATCAGTGCAGTTCCGGCGGCATCGCCGTCGCAGAAATCAAAATTGTTCCGGCCGTGACAATGGAGATCGATAAATCCGGGCACGACCATTTTATTTTGGGCATCAATGATCTCTGCTCCGGCGGGAGCGGCAATATCTCCGGCAGAAACTGCACAGATAAGGTTGTCTTTCACAAGGATACTTCCGCAGGAGATCTCCAGATCCGGAGAAACGATATGGGCGTTTTTGATCAAAGTATACATTTTTCATCTTTCTGCAATTAAGTTGACTTTGTGAATAATATAACTCATAAACCGGCAACTTCCAATGCATAAATAGACATTATCCATGGACAATCCTGCAAAAAAAGCAGTTCAGCACCGGCTGCAGGTTGATTTCCAAAGCGGTTGGAACTATATTAACACATTGACAAAGATTTATATCCAAATGCAAGAGGAGCGGATTATGAGCTTATCACTTTTGATTCTGGCGGCTGGTATGGGCAGCCGTTACGGCAGTTTGAAACAACTTGATCAGATGGGACCGAATGGAGAGACTGTAATGGATTACTCGGTCTTCGATGCTCTCCGTTCCGGATTTGACCGGATCATTTTTGTCATTCGCAAAGATTTTGAAAATGAGTTCAAAAATGTTATCGGCAAACGCTATGAAGGCAAAGTGAAAATCGAATACGCCTTTCAGGATTTGAACGATCTTCCCGGCAACTTCACCGCCCCCGCCGGACGGGAGAAACCCTGGGGGACCGGACACGCCGTCTATGCCGCAAGAAAGCTGCTCACCGAACCCTTTGCCGTGATCAATGCCGATGACTTCTACGGCCGGGACAGCTATGTGCAGCTGGCAGATTTCCTGAAAAATCCTCCGGCTCCCGGCAAAATCCGCGGCTGTATCGCCAGCTTTATTTTGAATAACACTCTGAGCGAAAACGGTTCAGTTTCCCGCGGCATCTGCTCCTCTGACAGCAACGGTCACCTGACTGAAGTTGTGGAAAATACCAAAATATACCGCCGGGCAGACGGCAAAGTCGTATCCTTAATGGATGACGGAAACGAAGTTGAATTAACCGGAAACGAAGCCGTATCCATGAACTCCTGGGGTTTCATGCCGGAAATGGCTGAAGCTCTGGAAAAACTTTTTATCGAATTTCTGCAGGAACGCGGCACCGAACTCAAAAGTGAATTCTATCTCCCCGGTGCCGTGGATAAACTGATTCAGAACGGCCAGGCCGAAATCGCCATGCGCTACAGCAAAGACAGCTGGTTCGGCGTAACCTACAAAGAGGATCGTCCTCTCGTACAATCTGCGTTGAAAAAACTGGTTGATTCCGGAGCATATCCTCAAAAACTTTTCTGATCCGGAGAATTATCATGCCCACGCCTTTTACTCAAAATGAGATCCGCCGCCTGATCGGAATGTTTGAAGTGTACGGAGATTTTCTGGTCGGTACTCCATTCGGAAACGGCAATGTGAATGATACATTTCAGCTGACCTTTGATCAGGGGGGCATCCGGCTGCACTACATTCTGCAGCGGATCAATTCCAATGTGTTCAAGGAACCGGTCAAGGTGATGGAAAATGTCTCCCGGGTCACCAGCCATATCCTGAAAAAGATCAAAGCCGCCCACAATGAAACCCGCAAACGCACCATCCGGCTGCTCAAAGCGTTGGATGGACGTCCCTTTGCCATCGATGACATGGGCAACTGCTGGCGGGCCTATGTGTTCGTTGAACACGCCCGGGCCTATGAAGTTCTGGAAACACCGGAACAGGCTTTCCGGGTGGCACAGGGCTTCGGTGAATTTCAGGAACAGCTCACCGATCTTCCCGGACGGCTCCACGAAACAATCCCCGATTTCCACAACACTCCGAAGCGGGTGGCACAGCTGGAAGCCGCAGTAAAAGCCGACTGCTGCAACCGGGTGAAAAAAGTCCAGAAAGAGATCGATTTTGTGCTCTCACGAGCCGCAGAAACCGACACTTTGCTCAGACTTCACGCTTCCGGAGATATTCCGGAACGCATCACCCACAATGATACCAAAGCCAACAATATTCTGATCGACGACCTCACCGGAGAAGCCGTTTGCGTGATCGACCTCGATACGGTCATGCCGGGACTGTCACTTTATGACTTCGGCGACATGGTCCGCAGCGGAACCAACCCTGCTGAGGAAGATGAATTGAACCTGGACAAGGTCGGTATGCGTTTTGATATGTTCAAAGGATTTTTCGACGGATTTATTGACACTGCCGGTAAATTTCTCACTCCGGCAGAACTGGAACATCTGCCATTTTCCGGAAAATTGATCACGCTGGAAATCGGAATGCGCTTTCTGACCGACTATCTCTCAGGAGACGTCTACTTCAAAACCCGCCGACCGAATCAGAATCTTGACCGCTGCCGTACACAGTTCAAACTGGTCGAATCCATGGAAGCCCAGATGAACCACATGAAAGCTCTGCTGCTGAAATGAATAAAAAATTGCCGATCATAGGTATTGCTCCGCTGTGGGATCAGACAACCAATTCCACCGTAATGCGTTCATCTTATATCAATGCTCTGGAATATGCAGGAGCAATCCCGCTCATAATCCCGATGACGGAAAACCAGACCACACTGGAGTATTATCTCAATTTGTGTGATGGTATTTTATTGAGCGGAGGTCAGGATGTTCAGCCGGAACTTTACGGCGAAACGCCCCAGCCGCATTGCGGAGAAGTATTTCCCTGCCGGGATAAACTCGACCGTTACATTTTCGAATACGCTCTGGCGATGGATAAGCCTGTTCTCGGTATCTGCCGGGGATGTCAGGCGATGAATGTCTTTTCCGGAGGTTCGCTGTATCAGGATCTGAAAATCGACTTCGGAACCGAAGAAAATCACCGTATGGAAGCCCCCTTCAACCGGACGGCACATCTGATGATCCCGCAGCCGGGTACTCCGCTGAGTGAATTGATTGGGGAACGACTCTTTGAAGTAAACAGCGTTCATCATCAGGGGATCAAGCGTCTTGCTGATTCTTTTGACATCATGGCGGTCTCTGAAGACGGCATTATTGAAGCAATTTATATGCCGGATCGCCGCTTCGTCTGGGGCGTGCAATGGCATCCGGAATGGTTCTTTCTGGAAAGCGCAGACAACGCTTCAATCCTCGCAGCTTTTGTAAAAGCGTGCATTTAAAAAAACAGCCGCACCGGACAATTTATCCGGTGCGACCAAATAAAAACTCAGGAAAACCCGGTGTTCAAACTTCCGGGGTCGGGTCTTTTACAAAGTTAACGATCTCCAGACTCTTGAACGCTCTTACCGCATTGTGGATATCCGGCAAATCCATGTATTTGAGGATTCCCGGCACCATGCAGGACTGCGGCCACAACGTCAGACGTTTTTCGACCATACTCTGATAGGATTCCGGAGTATCCCAGAGCTTGACTGCTGCCACATCATCACTGAGCAATGCCGCAAACAGAGCCGGCAGAGATCCCTGTCCCCGTCCGGCAAGTTCGATGCGTTTAACGCCGCGGGCTTTGACAAATTCAATTGCCGAAAGGATATCTTTCACCCGTCTGGCGATCATGGATGAACCGAACATCAACTCCACCGAATCATAATGATAATCCTGATTGTAAAGCGCAGTGAATTTACGCGTATCATCGGACTGATCGGTTCCAAGCGAGAGTGTTTCTCCCAAACCGGAAACATCCAGACCGGCATAGATATCATCGTCATCACGATCGATTTTCACAACTTCATTGGCTGAATCCAAATGGGGGATATAGATGGTAAGTTTTTCCAACTCAGGGAAATGGAAAAATACCTCACCGGAATTCAATTTAAGCGGCACCAGCATTCCATCTTCACTTTCGATGGCAAACCGGCAAAACAGGTGGCGGGAAGGTGGCAAACTTGGGGTAATACATCTCCGCAGCACCCGGACGTAGGGTTCTGAAATCGTTTCCGGGATATTCAAAAGTTCCCGGAGACGGGATTTCAGTGCCGGCGGATCCAGCTGCACACGGGAAGCGGCAAGCTCCCGGGCCGATTTCAAAATAAGATCGTGTACCTGGGAAAATTCCGGGCGACCGGTCATCACCTGACCGGTAGAGGTACAGAGCAAATCCTTTTCCGCAAGCACGGAACCATCGAAATTCTCTTTGGCATCCGCATCGACTCCGGCGTGTTTGAGGAAAAATTCATACATCGCTTCCCGGTTTTCGATGGAATATCCATGGTTGGTGGGACCGATAAAATATTGAATGTTTTCTTCTGCGCCCAAAAGTGTATAAACCTTTTTGACCTGCTCATAAGTCTCTTTCAGACCTCGGGGATCAAAGAAATCATTTTTCTGCCCCATAATCAGAATCGGCCGGGGAGCATAGGCCAGCAGAAAATCTCCCATTTCACATCCGGCAGCAAGAATTCCCGGAGGTATCTGCTCGACATCAGTGGGCAGTTCATTTTCAAAATTACGCTGCCAGCTGGTTATGTAACAACCGGGAGCAGCCATGGTAAAACGCTCATCCAGTGCCTGAACAAAGGTGGTCATAGTGCCGCCGCCGGAATTTCCGGTGATACCGACCCGGGAGGGATCAACTTCACTGCGGGAAAGCAGATAATCCAACCCCCGCAATGCATCAAGAGCCCGCCATGAACCGAAATAATCGCCCAGCAGCCGGAGTTGTTTGCCCAGCATATTGTGTTCCCGGGTACACTTGCCGTGAACCTCTGATGCATTGGGAACTCCCATAAACTGCCAGCGTTCGCCCTGAGCGATGGGGTCAAGCAGCAGCACCACAAAACCTTTTTTCGCCAGATTGGCGGCACCGTTGCGGTAAGCGATGCTCAATTTACCGTCAACAGAGTGGCCGCATACGAAAACCACGCCGGGATGTTTTCCGGGGGTTGCAGGCAGATACAAATTGGCGGTTACCGGAAAATTTTCCCGGCTGAAATAGATGATATTTTCGATCCGGAAACCATCAGCTTCCACAACTTTGACAACTTCCGCAGCCGGCACCGAACGGTCAGAGCGAATATCAAATATATCTGCAATTTTCTGCCGAACCTCTTTCACATAAGCTTCGGCATCAGCACGACTTTTCAACGCATCGATCCGGGCACTGCGGGCGGCATTGAGCTCCCTGATCCGGCGGATAACACTCTCCTGCAGATAGTTCCCGAGAACAGAACGGCGGCTATGCATAAGACAAATTCCTTTCCAGTACCAGCAGACGCATCACATCCATTTGGCAAGCAGTTCATCTTTGCTCAGCGAGCTGAAATATGACGGCGGAATATCCAGAATCGTAAATGCTCCCTTGCGTCCCTCTCCGGCAAGCCGCACTGCCGCCCGGGCATGAGCGACGAGTATATTGGCCGTAGCTTCCGGATTGCTGCCCCACTGGCAGCGGTATTCGACCCGGGCCGGATTTCCATCGCCGGTGGTTCCGGCAGCGACGACCAGACCATCATGGGGAAATCCACTGTATTTTTCTTTGAGTTCTTCCATTGAAACAAAATTCACCACCGTTTTGTAGGGTGCAAAATATCCCGGCATATTAAGGATTTCGGCAGTGATCCGTTCCCGGTCGGCATCAGGAGCAGCGACGACGAAACACTCTCTGGTGTGCATATCTCCGGGGGTGAACTGCGGATTTTCTCCGTTGCGCACCTTGTCGATGGATGCCGGAACCGCATGGGTGTACTGACGGGCATCCAGCACGCCGTCAATGGTACGCAGAGCATCGGAATGTCCCATGCTCAAACCGCCGGATTCACCGAGACCGTAGAAACCATACGCCCGGCATCCGGGCAGAAAACTGTTGGCCAGCACCCGTTCCATGGAAAAAACTCCGGGATCCCAGCCGGTGGAAATAACCGACACAAAACCGGATTCCTGAGCTGAAGCATCGACCTGAGCAAAATACTGCGGGATGCAGCTGTGGTTGTCAAAACTGTCAACGGTATTGACAAACTTGTTGATCATCGCAGTCTGTTCCGGCAGGTCATTTTTAGAACCGCCGCAAAGGACTGCCACATCCGGACGCAGTGCTTCGACCCACGCTTTCACATCAGCAAGCGGCAGCACCGGGACATCGGCGATCTCTTTTTTGACCCGCTCAGGGGAACGGCTGACGATACCGGCCAACATCATATCCGGATTGTTCCGGATAGCAGCAATAACTCCACGACCGACATTACCGTAGCCGGCGACAACGACACGAATGGCAGACATAATCAAAAATCTCCTCTGCTCTGTAATTTGATAATAAGATATGTTTAACGTGGAAATATAATCCGGAGAACTGTTTTTTTCAAGTGAAGTTTCAGAATATTCTTGATTTCCGGAATGAATCGTGTTATTTTATATATGAGTGCAGTATTGATTATTGACAAAACCCGGATTCACGGATGAGTATAACGAAATTTTTTAAAAAATATCAGGATCAGTGGATAATTTCACTGATTCTGCTTGCGCTCTATCTTACCGAGAGTGCAATCCGGCCGATGATGGCCCCCGGTGAATATAATTTTTTGTATGAAGTTCACCGGATATTTCCCGATTATCCGGACAACCGCATACTGCTGCGGCTTCCGGCAGTATTGGCCAGCTTTGCCGGAGCGGTATTCGTCTGGCTCAACTGCAGATTGTGGAACTTCAAACACCCGGGCCGGGCGGCGGTATTTTATCTGCTGTTTCCTCCGGTCTTTTACATTGGAAGTGCCGCCACGCTGCTGCCGCTGCTCCCGGCAGGAGTACTGGCCGCGCTCTACGGATTGCAGAAATCGGCCCGTACAACTTCACTCAAAAAACGTTTCCTGACCATATTGATGGTACTTCCGGTGATCATCGCCGCATTGGTTTATGTCGACTCTGTATT